>NZ_JBMIRS010000220.1:0-60812 GCF_049198005.1 Paracidovorax sp. MALMAid1276
CCCAGGGTGGCCCCCTGGGCGCAGGCGGTAGTACCGCGCGAGACCGGTTTATCGTGCGTTGCAGCCGATGCTCCTTCTGCCGCGCAGACTCCTAACGGTGGCCACCAGAAGTTTCGATGCGAGGGCATGGCAGGGCCTTTCTTTCGTTACGAACGATCGGGTCAGGATTTGTCGAGCGCGCGGGCTTCGAACACCACAGGTTCTGCGGGCGCCTGTGCTGCCGCCTCGGCCAGCGCCTGCACCCGCGCGTGCAAGTTGTCGGCGTGGGCCTGCCACTGCGGCGCCAGCTGCCGGGCATGGGCCTGCCAGTCGGCGCAGCGCGCCAGGGCAAGCGGCCATTGCCCGGCCAGCAGGTGCTGGTGCAAGGCCAGGCTGGTGGTCACCAGCGCTGCATCGTCGCAGGGCGTGTACACGGCCAGCCCGCTGCTGCGGCCCGCCAGCACCACGGTGTCGAGCCACAGCAGTTGTGCGCGCTCTGGCGCATCGGGCGGCAGCGCGTCGCGCACGGCCTGCGACAGCAGCACGCCCGTGCCGAAGACCTTGTTGGCCCCCTCCAGCCGGGCGGCGGTGTTCACCGCGTCGCCCACGGCGGTATAGGTGAAGCGCTCGTGCGAGCCGAGGTGCCCCACGGCAGCCTCGCCGGTGTGCAGGCCGATGCGCAGCTGCACCTGCTCAAAGGGCGTGCCCTGCCACTGCGCGCGCAGCGCCTGCATCTCGGCCTGCATGGCCTGCGCGCAGGCCAGCGCGCGGGCGGCATGGGCGGGCTCGGGCAGGGGCGCATTCCAGAACGCCATCACGGCGTCGCCGATGAACTTGTCCAGCGTGCCGCCGTGCTGATGCACCGCACGCGTCATGCGCGAGAAGTAGGCGTTTAGCGCCTGGGCCACGGCCTCGGGCGGCAGGCGCTCGCTGGCAACGGTGAAGCCGGCCAGATCGGAAAACAGCAGCGTGAGTACGCGGCGCTCGCCCTGCAGCGCGGGTGCGGGTGCGTTGGGCGCGGCCAGCGCATCCACCACTGCCGGCGGCAGGTAGCGCGCGAAGTCGCTGCGCAGCTGCTCGCGGCGGCGGCGTTCGCGCAGGTAGCTGCCTGCGGCACCCAGGTTCAGGTGCAGCAGCAGGCCCGCCACCGTGGGCAGGGTGCTCCACCACATGCCCACCAGAAACGCCCACAGCCCGCCCAGCAGGGCCAGCATGGTCAGCGCCAGGCTCAGCACCACGGCACGCCCGCCCCGCCAGCGCCGCGTGAGCACGGCCACCAGCCCGACAGCGGCGGCGGCCTGCAGCGGCGGGCCTGCAGGGTGGGCGGGCACCACCCAGTCACCCGTGAGGCCGTTGATGAGCGCCGTGGCATGCACAAACACGCCGGACTGCGTGCCGCCGCCCAGCACGCGCAGCGGCGTGGCGAACTGGTCCACCCCCGCCACCGGCGTGTTTTGCCCGAGCAGCAGCACGCGCCCCTGCAGCGCGCCGGGCGGCAGCGTGCCTGCGGGGTCGAGCGCCTGGGTGTAGTGCGCATAGGGCAGCGGTACTTCGGGCGCGTAGTAGCGCAGCAGCGCGCCCGGCGGGGGCGGCACCACTGCGCGCCCGGCCGCCTGCGCCAGCACGCGCCACAGTGCGTCGTCCTGCCGGGGCGCGCGGCGCAGCACGCCGTCATCGTCCACCGCCATCGCCACGCTGCCCTGCCGGGCGTTAGGAAACACGCTCGGCACGGCCTGCAGATAGTGGCCCACCTGCGAGCTTTGCACCACCACGTCAGCGCGCGCCAGCACCACCGGCATGCGCCCTTGCAGCGCACGGGCCAGGGCGGCGTCGTCGGCCTGCGTTTGGGGGGATGCAAACAGCATGTCGATGCCCAGCGCCGCCGCACCGGCAGCGTCCGCCGCGTCAATCAACTGGGCATGCAGGCGCCGGGGCACGGGCGGCGCCGTATTCAGCGCGGCCAGGCTGGGCTCGTCCAGCCCCACCACCAGCACCCGGGCATCCGGCCGAACGGGTGCCGTGAAGCTGCTGAGCAGGTCGTATTCCAGCCGCAGGAGTGGCGTCCACACGGGCAGCGAATGCGCCACCGCCAGCAGCACCAGCGTGGCCAGCGCGCGCAGCGCTGCCTCCCGCCAGGCATTTGTGTCCTTCAGTGCTGCGCCTTGCACTCCCTGGGCCTCCTTGGATGCATGCCACAAGCCAGCGTGCCGACCGTGAAGAAGGCGCGGTGATGCAGGGGCTTGAACATGGTTGCGTGTAACGCACTGTATCGCCGCAGCCCGCCCCTGCCCAGCGGGGCCGCCCTGACAGCGCTCTGCCCGCGGATTCGCGAACCCGGCGGTGCGCTGGAGACCTATCTGGTGCATGCCGTCGTCATGCACCAGCGCCCGCGGGGTGCGTAAACTGGACCACCACCATTCCAGCGCAGGAGCATTTCATGAACCGTTTGATGACACCGCTTGCCACGCTTGGCACCCTGGCACTGCTCGCCGCTTGCAACGCCACATCGCCGCACCATCCCTCGGGCGCCATGGCATCGGGGCGCGACCGGACATTCAGCGTGCCCGTGTACGGCCCCGACACCTACCAGGCCCGCGCGGCCGCCACGCGCGAATGCCAGAAGCTCGCCCTCTTCCCCAAGCTGCTGCGCCAGGACGCCTCGCGCATGGTGTTCGAATGCGTCAGCGAATCGCAGGACCACCAGCCGTAGGCATGGAAATTCGACGAACCACCGCGCTCGCCGCCGCAGCAGGCCTGGCCGCGTCCGCATGGGCCGCCATCGCGCACGCGGCCCCGCCGGCCACCTGGACCAACAGCCTCGGCATGGTTTTCGTGCGCGTGCCTGCAGGCTCATTCCAGATGGGCGGCTTGGAGCCAGCGGACGTTCTGGCGCGGGCGTATCCGCAGCTGGAACCCCGGCGGTTTGCCGAACTTGCGGACGAGGCCCCAGCCCACCGAGTGCGCATTCGCCGGGCGTTCTATCTGGGCCAGCACGAAGTGACCGTTGGGCAGTTCCGCCGGTTTCTTGAGGCTTCGGGCCATGTGCCGGAATCCGAGGCCGATGGCACGGGCGCCTATGGCTACAACCCGGACTACGACCCCGCCACCACCGTGCGCGGCGACGCCTTCGAGGGCCGCAACCCCCGGTATTCGTGGCGCAACCCCGGCTTTGCGCAGGACGACAACCACCCTGTCGTCAACGTGACCTGGAACGACGCCCAGGCCATGGCCCGCTGGCTCAGCCGCACCGACGGGCATGTATACCGCCTGCCCACCGAGGCCGAGTGGGAATACGCCTGCCGCGCGGGCACCCGCACCCGCTACCCGCATGGCGACGACCCCGAGGGGTTGGTGCGTGTGGCCAACACCTTCGACCGGGACGCCGCGCAACACTGGCCGCGCTGGCGGCAGCACGCGCTGGCGGGCAGCGACGGCTACGCCTTCACAGCGCCCGTGGGCCGCTTTGCGCCCAATGCCTGGGGCCTGCATGACATGCTGGGCAACGCCTGGGAATGGGTGGCTGACTGGCATGGCGACGACTACTACGCCCGCTCGCCCCGCCAGGACCCGCAAGGCCCGCCCGAGGGCAGCGTCCGCGTGCGCCGAGGCGGCTCCTGGCACACCTGGTCGTTCTACGCGCGCTGCGGCTACCGCAACTGGAACAGTCCGCAGACCCGCTACACGCTGGTGGGCATGCGGCTGCTGCGCGAGATACCCGCCACGCAGGCACCCCCCAAACAGGCAGGCCCATCCGCTGGCGCGGTGAAACGCTGAGCGCGCTGCAGCACCCCACAGCCATCCCGGGGCCCACGAACAAAAGCCCTGCAATTCGCAAAAATTGCAGGGCCCGTTCAAACTTGGCGGAGAGGGTGGGATTCGAACCCACGGTAGTGTTGCCACTACGCCTGATTTCGAGTCAGGTACATTCGACCACTCTGCCACCTCTCCTGTGTGTCGAAGCCTTCGATTATAGCCAGATTTTCCGGCGCTCCGCAATCGGCGCGCGGTCTCTGATCAAGCTGGAACGAGCCCACAACAGGCTCATCCGGGGTGAGGGGTAGCCTGATGGGTACACCCGATCAAGGCTTGCCCGCAGTAAGGTATGCAGCGAGGAATCCAAGAGCACCTGCTAAAGGTCATCCTCGGCACGCCAGCCGTCTCAACTACGCCTGGACGCTGGAACCCTACGAACTGGCCTGAACAGATGGCGGGTAGCTCTACCCGCTGCTGCCCCCTCCATACTCCCCATCGCCGGGGAGTCTCCGTGTCTCGCGTCGCAAGAAAACTCGCCCCCTGCCTAGTCCCTCAAGGCAGCATGGCTGCTCCGGACACCCCCTCTCCGCCTCTGAAAAAAGCTATTGAAAATCAATGACATAGGAGTCATTGATATGAAATTGATAGCAACCAACTCAATAAATTTGGGGAGAGGAGAGCATCGCCTTGATCCATGCGGGTTCCGGGACGATGAAATCGAAATTTCCCGCAAGCCCTCCAAATTCTCCAGAGTGGCGGTCAAGGAGGAAATTCCATTGCCCGCCCCCAACCCGCCTGCGCCCCTGCAGGTCGTCTATCTCCACCAGCGCGACGCCGGGGTGATCGCCCGCTACCGCGCCTGGACTGAATGGCTCTCCGAGGGCCGAACTCGCGCCGTCGAAAGTGAGCTGATCGCCATGGATGGGGGTGACCCCGCCCAGGCCCTCTCTCATGCCTCGGTGTGCGAGTGGCAGGTACTGATCTATGAGCCCCCTGGCTATCCCTGTCCTGCATCAGCGGAGGTGCAGCCATGATGCCCCGCGAACCTCGCAAGGAACTGGGCGCGGCCCAGGTCGCAGCCCTCTGGCGCCGTGGCACCAACCATGTCGGCGGCGTGCGTGGCCTGATCCTCAATGTCACGATGTACGGCTCGCGTAGCTGGGTGCTGCGCTATCAGGTGGCAGGCAAGCGGCGTGACCTGGGCCTGGGCTCGTATCCGTCCGTCACGTTGGCGGATGCACGGGAGGCGGCTCGCGCTGCCCGTGCCAAGTTGGCGCAGGGCATCGACCCTATCGAAGACGCACGCAGAGCGCGTGCCCGTCTGGTCGCGGAAATCCATACCAGCATGACCTTCGGTGAAGCGGCCAAGCGCTATATCGCCTCACATGAGAAGGGCTGGAAGAACGCCAAGCACGCACAGCAGTGGCAGCGGTCGCTGGACATGTACGCCACCCCTGTGCTGGGCAAGATGCCTGTGCGGGATATCTCGCTGGCGATGGTGCTCAAGGTGCTGGAGCCGATCTGGTCCAGTAAGACGGAAACGGCCACCCGCCTGCGTGGTCGCATCGAATCGGTCATCGACTGGGCGATTGCGCGGGGCTACCGCACGGACTCCAATCCTGCGCGCTGAAAAGGACTGCTGGACAAGCTGTTGCCTGCGCCGGGCAAGGTGACGAAGACGACGCATTTTCAGGCGCTGCCCTATGCGCAGTTGCCAGTATTCATGGAGCAACTAGTGGGTCAGGATGGGATGGGGGCCAAGGCCCTGCTATTCCTGATCCTGACGGCAGCCCGCTCCGGAGAAGTTCGCGGTGCCACCTGGGAGGAAATCGATCTGGCTGGGCGGGTGTGGACGATCCCCGCTGAACGTATGAAGGCCAGTAAGGCCCATCGGGTCCCCCTGTCGGATGCAGCCATTGCACTGCTGCAAGAAATGAAAGCGCTCGCTCTCGCAGCGGGACGCACCACGGGCAAGGCCTATGTATTCCCAAGCCCCAACAGCCGCGACCCCGAACTGGGCAGCCCGCTCTCGGACATGACGCTCACGGCGGTACTCCGTCGCCTGAAGCTGGAGGCAGTCCCCCATGGATTCCGCTCCACGTTCCGCGACTGGTGCGCCGAGCAAACCGACTACCCCAACGAGGTCGCAGAAATGGCGCTGGCCCACACGGTCGGCAACAAGGTGGAGGCCGCGTATCGGCGTGGCGACCTCCTCGCCAAACGGCAGCAGCTCATGCAGGACTGGGCGGACTACGCACTCGGTCGCTGCGCAGGAAATATGACCGACGGTCATAGCTCTGACCCATTCCCATCAACACGGGTCAACACACCCGATCAGCACAACAACACAGAGGGAGCAACGCAATGAAGAACTATCTCGCCACCAAATGGAAATCTCTCCAGGCGTGATCATCGACCACATGGAGACAGGGCCACATAGGCAAGGCCAAGGTAGTGCTGGCGTGGTATGGGCTGGCTGTCGTGGTGATGGCGCCCATCGCACCACTTATACCGGATGTAAAACTGGAACTGCGCCCTGCTATGACGGAGCCTGCCCTACTGTGCCATCAACAGCAGTCACTCGATGACATCGTCGGCGCCAAGGACGTGACAAACCAAGCCCTGCAGGAGAAATTCCGCCATCAACCAGAAGTCCTAGGACGGATCATGACCAGCGACAGCTACATGCAACGCGACAACTGGGCCGCCTATCAAGAAAGAATGCGCAAGATCGCACGCGGGCAATGCCGTGAGGTGACGCATGGTGATCCTGTGACGGCGGGCTCGATGGAATGGCAATCATCGAAGGATGCTGAACCCCTCAAGCCCAAACGCATGCAAGTCAGCTACCAGGGGCAGAAATATTGGGCGTATGCGGGGCAATGGCAGAAGGTCACGGGCGACACCGTGGCAAAACAGGATCACGCACCACTCATGATCTCTCGCAAATCATCTGACGGGGACAATCGCTCCGCGCCACCTGTGGTGGGTGAGTCCCAGGCGCAGTCCTCATCCCATCGCCGCCCTGTCCCACCATTCGCTCGCGATGAGTCCTACGCCCAGGTGCGGGTGGTGCTCATGCGTGATGGCTGGCAGCCGGTGATCTCCAAAGATGCCGATCAATGCATGGAGGGTGACACCCGATGCGATGGCCGTCCGGAAATGCAGACCTGTAGCGGATCAGGGCTGGCTATGTGTAGATTCCGCTGGCAACGTGATGGGCAACAACTGACCATCTGCACCGCTGGCGAGGAGCAGGCCATGTTCCACAGCATCTGCGAATGAGGACATCATGACCACCAGCAACATAGCAAGAAGCTACCTCCTCGTGCCGCTCTGCATGATCGCCACGGCCTGGATGGGTGAGGCCATGGCGGGCACCTCCGAGTGCTACGCGATCAAGGATGCGGACAAGCGGGCGTACTGTCTGGCGCAGGTCAAGCGGGATCCTGGAAATTGTTACCGCATCAAGGATGGTGACAACCGCAACCAGTGTCTGGCGGAAATCAAAGGATCGCGGGATCGATGCTACGCGATAAAGAATGCAGACACACGAAAACAGTGCAGGGCCAGCATACGATAGACGTCCCCCTCACTCAACTGGAGAGCAAATGAGCAAGTTCACCTTCAATCGTGGGACCTGGGAAGACGGCAAGGTGGTCGCACGCTGGTGGAAGATCCTGGCGTTTTTGGGTGCAATGGCTATCGCGCCGGTCCACGCTGCCTGCCTTTTCGAAGGCGTAGTGGGAGGCTACAACCAGTTTCGCTGTTCGGGCAACTCCTCAGGGACCACGGTGGTCGGCGGGGTTGGAAATGATCGATTCATCTTCGACGCTGGCGCCACCGGCGTTTCCGTCCAACTGTTTGCAGGCGGTGGCGCCGACATCATCGACTTCACAGGTTACGGTGCCGCCATCACCATCGACCTGAGCAACGTCGGCGGCTCGCAACTGGTCGCACCCGGCCTGCAGCTGGTTCTTTCTGACTTCAACACCCCCGGCCAAAGCTACACGGTGCTGGGCCCCGCCGTGGGGAGCACGCTGACAGGCGGTGCGGGCAACGACACCCTGACCGGGGGCGCAGGCGTCGACACGCTGAACGGCGGCGGTGGCGACGACACGCTGAACGGCGGCGGTGGCGACGACACCCTGGATGGCGGCCCGGGCGCCGACACCTTGGATGGAGGGCCCGGAAACGATACCCGGGTGAACGCTGGCGCCGGGTGCACCGGTGATGTGCTCCTCAGCATTGAAGTGGACCTGTGCGCAGCAGCAGTCGTTGCCCCCGCTCCGATCCCGACGCTGGGAGAATGGAGCCTGATCGCGCTGGCCTCGCTGGTGGCGATGTTCGGCTTTGGGCGTATTCAGCGCCAGTACTGATTAGGGCGTGTCATCAATCAATCCTGATAGGCAGCGGGATTGTCCCTCTCATCGGGCTACGGTGGTGGCAGCTATGCGTACAGGGGATCAGCGGGGTATGGAGGTGGCTCCTCCTCTGCAGGAACCGACGTGACAGTGCGTGGGTACACAAGAGCCAATGGCACCTACGTACAAGGACACACGAGGAGTGGGCCAGGGCGTGGACGAGGTAAATGACTGTGCGCAGGGAGCCAGACGATAAGTAAATCGCTGGGTAGAAATGCAAAACGGGCCACTCGGGCCCGTCTGATATTAATACTTGCAGTGGAGGGTGGGATTCGAACCCACGGTAGTGTTGCCACTACGCCTGATTTCGAGTCAGGTACATTCGACCACTCTGCCACCTCTCCTGTGTGTCGAAGCCTGCGATTATAGCAAGGTTTTTGGTGCTCTCTGCCGCCATGCGCCCTGTCAGCGCGCCGACTGCACGATCTCCAGGCTGATGTCATCGGCCCAGAGCGTGCCCTGCTCTTCCAGCATCACGCCCACCCGCAACCGCTCAGCGTTCTCGGGGATCGCCAGCTCGATGGTGTATGCCTTCCAGGGCTGAGTGCCGCGCACGCGCGCGTCGTTCATGTGATTCCAGGTCTGAATGCCCCCATCAGGGCTCACGGTCTGCATCACCAGTCCGGCGCCCACGCCGTCCGCGCCCTCAGTGCGCAGATGGGCCGACAGGCGGGCGCGCTGCCCGCGCCAGCAGGGTTGGATCGCGAGGGTTTGGTCAAGCACACCGAAGTCTTCGACTTTGATCTGGCGGATGCGCGCACTGCCTGGGGCACTACGGGGCTGCACGGCATCCACCGTGAATTCGTAGTGCCCGCTGACACGGTGCTCCTTGGCCACCCAGTGTTGGGGACGGCCGGCGGACACAGCGTCAAAAGACGGATTCTGCAGGGCGACGGGCGCGGGCTTGCCCGGCATCGGGCAGTCGACGGCTGCCTGGGCGAAGATCTCTGGCGAAAAAGCTGCGCACAGCACGGCCGCACCGCCCAACGTTGTCCACTTGCTCTTCATCGCATCACTCCAAGCCGGCCAGGAACTGCGCGCCGCCCAGATAGGGGCGCAGAACGGCCGGAACCTCGACGGTTCCGTCCGCCCGCTGGTAGTTTTCCAGCACGGCCACCAGCGTGCGGCCCACGGCCAGGCCTGAACCGTTCAGCGTGTGCAGCAGCTCGTTCTTGCCCTGGGCATTTTTGAAGCGGGCCTGCAGGCGGCGCGCCTGGAAGGCTTCGCAGTTGCTCACCGAGCTGATCTCGCGGTAGGTGTTCTGGGCGGGCAGCCACACTTCCAGGTCGTAGGTCTTGGCGGCACCAAAGCCCATGTCGCCGGTGCACAAGCTCATCACGCGGTAGGGCAGGCCCAGCTTCTGAAGTACGGCTTCGGCGTGGCGGGTCATTTCTTCCAGCGCGTCGTAGCTCTTGTCGGGGTGCACGATCTGCACCATCTCGACCTTGTCGAACTGGTGCTGGCGGATCATGCCGCGCGTGTCGCGGCCGTAGCTGCCGGCCTCGGAGCGGAAGCACGGCGTGTGGGCCGTGAGCTTGATGGGCAGCTCCGCCTCGGCCACCACCACGTCGCGCACAAAGTTGGTCAGCGGCACTTCGCTGGTGGGGATGAGGTACAGCGCCGCGTTGTCGGGCACGGGCTCGCCGTCCTGGCCGCCCTTCTTGGCGGCGAACAGGTCGCCTTCGAACTTGGGCAGCTGCCCCGTGCCCTTGAGAGAGTCGGCGTTGACCGCATAGGGCACGTAGCACTCGGTGTAGCCGTGCTCCTCTGTCTGCACGTCGAGCATGAACTGGGCGAGGGCGCGGTGCAGGCGGGCGATGGGGCCCTTCATGACGGTAAAGCGCGAGCCCGAGAGCTTGACGCCCATGTCGAAATCGAGGCCCAGCGGCGTGCCCACGTCCACGTGGTCCTTCACCTCGAAGTCGAACGTGGCGGGGGTGCCCCAGCGGCGCACTTCCACGTTGCCGTTTTCGTCGCTGCCCACGGGCACGGATTCATGCGGCAGGTTGGGCACGGCCACCAGCATGGCCTGCAGCTCGGATTGGATCTGCTCCAGGCGGGCGGCGGATTGTTCCAGCTCCACCTTGCCCGCGGCCACCTGGGCCTTGACGGCTTCGGCGCCGTCCTTGTCGCCCCGGCTCATCAGCATGCCGACCTGCTTGGACAACTGGTTGCGCTGGGCTTGCAGCTCTTCGGTGCGGGTCTGCAGCGTCTTGCGCTCGGACTCCAGGGCCTGGAAAGCGGAGACGTCCAGGAAGGCCTGGGGCTTTTTGCGGGTTTCCAGCCGCGCGATGGCGGTGTCGAGGTCTTTGCGAAGGAGGAGGATGTCAAGCATGGGCTGGATTTTAAAGGGGCGGTCGACCTGGGCTCAGGCCAGGTTTGCCGGGTCAAAATTGGCGCCGCAGAGGATGAGGGCCACGGTTTCCTGCGGCTGGGGCCTGTAGACCCCGGTCTGCAGCGCCGCCAGACCCAAGGCTGCGGCGGGTTCGACGGCGAGCTTCATCTCCTTCCATAGCCAGCGCTGGGCGGCGCGGATGGCGTCGTCGGGCAGCAGCAAGGCGTCGTGCACGTGGCGCTGGCTCACCTCCCAGCCGAGGGCGCCGATGCGGCGGGCGCCCAGAGAATCTGCGGCAATGCCGCCCACCTCCACATCCACCGGCTGGCCCGCAGCGCGGGCTGCGTGCAGGGTGGGGGCGCGCTCGGGTTCCAGCGCCACCACGTGGGCGCGGCTTTCTACCCACGCAGCCACGCCGCCGATCAGGCCGCCGCCGCCCACGCTGACGAGCAGCGTGTCGGGCAGGCGGCCGCCTTGCTCATCGATCTCGGCGGCCAGGGTGCCGGCGCCGGCCACCACCTCGGGCTGGTCGTAGGCATGGGCCTGCAGCGCGCCGGTGGCCTTCTGGCGCTCGACACAGGCTACGAAGGCCTGGGAATACGCAGCGCCGGTCACCACCACCTCAGCCCCCAGCGCGCGCAGCCGCGCGCGCTTGGCCTCGGGCGAGACCTCGGGCACAAACACCTCGCAGCGCACGCCCAGCGCCTGGGCCGCAGCCGCCACGGCAATGCCGGCATTGCCGCCGGAGGCGATGATCACGCCGCTGTCGGGCACCGGGTTGGCCAGCAGGCGGTAGAGCATGCCCCGCGCCTTGAAGCTGCCGCCCACCTGCAGGTGCTCCAGCTTGAGCCAGACCTCCGCACAGCCCACCCCCAGCGCCGCGCCCGGCACGCGCATCAGCGGCGTGGTGCGCAAAAAGTGGGGCTGGCGGTCTTGGATATGGCGGCGGGCGGCGGCAATGGCGGCGCGGTCGATCATGCGGGGCTCCGGTGGCGGCAAAAAAACAAGGGGCAGTGTAGGGCCCGGCGCAACATGCAGTCACACGCCCGCCCTGCAGGTCGGCGCCTGCGTGCCGATAACATGGACAGCACGCACGGCCCGCCGGGCGGCATCTGCAGGAGCAACGCATGTTTTTTGTCTTCGGCCCTTCGGGCCAGATGTACCGGGGCGGCCCCGAAAACCTGGCCCGCATCTCGGCGGTGCGCCATGTGCAGCGGCCCCAGGCGCTGCGCACCCGCTCGCTCGACGTGGCGGGCGTGCCGCCTCCGCCCTTCCCCGGGCCGCGCGGCCCCGAGGCAGGCGACGACGACGCCGCCACCACCCGCAGTGCGCCGCCCGCCGTGGTGAACCTGCGCCTGCAGGACGCGGTGAGCGCCTATGCGCAGACCGAGCACGGCCCGCAGGCCGCGCGCCAGCCGCTGACCAAGGTGAGCGATGTGATGACCCAGGTGGCCGTGAGCGTGCAGCCCGGTGCGCGCGTGAACGACGCCTGGCAGACCCTGGCCGAGCACAAGGTGGCGCAAGCCCCGGTGGTGGACGACCTGGGCCGCGTGATCGGGCTGCTGCTGCGCGCCGACATGGCGCCGCTGGACCTGCTGCCCGAGCCCGGCGCCGTCAAGCAGGCCATCGACCTGGCCCGGCGCCCGGTGTCCGAAGTGATGGTGAGCCCCGTGCCCGCCGTGGCCGCCGACACCGAGCTGCGCCGCGTGGCCGCCGTGCTGCTGAGCCTGGGCCTGCCCGGCCTGCCCGTGACGGACGAGGCCGGCGTGCTGTCGGGCTTCATCTCGCGCACCGACATCCTGCGCGCCGTGGCGGCCGACCCGCCGCTGGACCTGTGGAGTGGTCCGCCAGCTGCGCTGTAAAAAAATATGGATGAAAACAGGCTTCAGCGCTTATTCACAAAGCGCTTGAAGCTATCAAAACATGAGCAAACCCTGCTCGGCGCTCAACGCCCGGCGGGCCCGGTCTCTGGCGTACGCTGGGTAATTTCCAGCCCCGTGGCCGCGTCGATCTTCAAGCCCTTGGGCAGGGGGAACTTGATGGTTTCCTCGATGCCGTCCATCTTGCGCACCGACACGGCGCCCAGCGCCTTGATGCGGTCGATGACGGCGCGCACCAGCACCTCGGGGGCCGAGGCGCCGGCCGTCAGGCCCACGCGGGTGACGCCGTCAAACCACTCGGTGCGCAGCTCTTCGGCCGAATCGACCATGTGGGCCTGCGTGCCCAGCCGGGCGGCCAGCTCGCGCAGGCGGTTGCTGTTGGAGCTGGTGGGGCTGCCCACCACGATGACCAGGTCCACCTGCGGGGCAAGCAGCTTCACGGCGTCCTGGCGGTTCTGGGTGGCGTAGCAGATGTCCTGCTGCTTGGGTTCGCGCACCTGCGGAAAGCGCGCGCGCACGGCGGCGCTGATCTCGGCCGCGTCATCCACGCTCAGCGTGGTCTGCGTGACCACCGCCAGCTTGGCGGTCTGCGCGGGCTGCACGCGGGCCACGTCTTCCACATCCTCCACCAGATGGATGCCGTGGTCCAGCTGGCCCATCGTGCCCTCGACCTCGGGGTGGCCCTTGTGGCCGATCATGATGAATTCGTAGCCTTCCTTGGCAAGCTTGGCCACCTCGACATGCACCTTGGTCACCAGCGGGCAGGTGGCGTCAAAAATGCTGAAGCCGCGCGCCTCGGCCTCTTGCTGCACCGCCTTGCTCACGCCATGGGCGCTGAACACCAGCGTGGCGCCGGGCGGCACGTCGGCCAGCTCTTCGATGAAGATCGCGCCCTTGGCCTTGAGATCGTTGACCACGTAGGTGTTGTGCACGATCTCATGGCGCACATAAATGGGTGCGCCAAACTTCTGGATGGCGCGCTCCACGATCTCGATGGCGCGGTCCACCCCCGCGCAAAAGCCGCGCGGCTCGGCCAGCAGAACCTCCTGGGGGCCCTGCATCACAGCACCCCGATGAGTTCGACCTCGAACGTCACCGGCTGGCCCGCCAGCGGGTGGTTGAAGTCGAACAGCACGGCGCCGTCTTCGCGCACCTGCAGCACCGCGCCCGCATAGCTGCCCAGCCCGTCGGGCGTGGGGAACTGCACCACGTCGCCCGGGCTGTATTTCTCGTGCGGGTCGCCCAGCTCGTTCATCAGCTTGCGGGCCACCCACTGCTGCATGTCGGGATTGCGCTCACCAAAGGCCTCGCCCGCAGGCAGCTCGAACGTGGTGCGCGTGCCCTCGGCCAGGCCCAACAGGCGCTGCTCCATGGCAGGCGACAGCTCGCCCGTGCCCAGGGACAGGGTGGCCGGCTTGTCGCTGAAGGTGTTGATCACATCGCCTGCGGGGCCCGCCAGGCGGTAGTGCAAGGTGAGGAAGGAGCCCGGCTGAACGGTGGGCGAAGCGGCTGCGGTAGAGGTCATGGGAGTCTCGATAAACTCCCGCGATTGTAGAAAACCGGGCAAAGCCCTGCCCCCGCCTCCGCTGCCGGCGCACCACTTCCCTCCCTTTTCCATGGCCATCAAAGACCTGCCCGCCGACGCCCAGCCCCGTGAAAAACTGCTGGCCCGCGGCCCCGCCGCGCTGGCCGATGCCGAGCTGCTGGCCATCCTGCTGCGCACCGGCATCGTGGGCAAGGGTGTGCTGCAGATGGCGCAGGAGCTGCTTGCGCCGCCCGCGCTGGACACCGCCAGCGGCAAAGTGAGTGGTGGCTTCGGCGGCATTGCCGGCCTGCTGCACGCCAGCGCCGCCGACCTCACCCGCATCAAGGGCCTGGGCCCCGCCAAACGCGCCGAGCTGGTGGCCGTGCTGGAGCTGGCCCGCCGCGCCCTGGCCCAGCAGTTGCGCGAGCGCGAGGTGTTCGACTCGCCCGAGGCCGTCAAGCACTACCTGCAGCTGCACCTGTCGGCCAAGGGGCACGAGGTGTTTGCCGTGCTGTTTCTGGACGCGCAAAACCGCCTGGTCGCCATGGAAGAGCTGTTTCGCGGCACCCTCACGCAGACCAGCGTCTACCCCCGCGAGGTGGTGCTGCGCGCGCTGCACCACCAGGCCGCCGCCGTGGTGCTGGCGCACAACCACCCGAGCGGCAGCGTGCAGCCCAGCCGCGCCGACGAAGCCCTGACGCAGACCCTGAAAACCACGCTGGCACTGGTGGACGTGCGCGTGCTGGACCACGTGATCGTGGCGCCGGGGCAGGCGCTGTCCATGGCCGAGAAAGGCCTGGTCTAGGTGCATCTGCCCCTTCCACCGCTTCAGCCCATGCGCCTGCCCACACTCTCCCGGTATCACCTTCCTTTTGCCGCCGCGCTGCTCGCGTGCGCAGCACTGCTGCCCGCCTGCACCGCGCCAGCCGCCCAGCCTGCGCTCCCGGCCGCACCCCCCGCCTGTTCCGCCCCGCCCTGCCTGCGCCTGATCGGGCACGCCACGCTGGAACACCGTTGGCTGTACGGCGGCACCACCGTGGGCGGCTTGTCGGGCATCGACTACGACCCGGGCAGCGGCCAGTACCTGCTGCTGTCGGACGACCGCTCGGCGCTGGACCCCGCGCGCTACTACACCGCGCGCATCCGCTATACGGCCCACGCGCTGGCCACGCCGGAATTCACGGGCGTGTTCAGCCTGCGCCATGCCGTCGGCCAGCCTTATGCGCCTGCCCGGCGGGCGGTGGAGGGCGTGGACGTGCCCGACCCCGAGGCCGTGCGGTGGCTGCCGGGCGGCACCACCTTCCTCTGGACCAGCGAGGGCGACTTTGCCCGGGGCTTCGGCCCCGCGCTGCGCGCCACGCGGGCGGCCGATGGGGCGCTGCTGCGCGACTACGCCCTGCCCGATGCCTTTGCGCCCCGCCCGGCAGCCCGCACCGGCCCGCGCGACAACGCCACGCTGGAGGGCCTGGCCCTGTCGCCGGACGGGCGCACCGCCTGGCTGGCCATGGAAGGCCCCTGGCTGCAGGACGGCCCGCGCGCCACGCCCGCCAGCGGCGGCGCGCCGTTGCGCATCACCGCCATCGACGTGGACAGCGGCCGCGCCCTGCGCCAGATCGCCTACCCGCCCGACCCCGTGCCGCACAAAAGCCCCATGCCCGGCGGTTACACCACCAACGGCGTGAGCGAGATCTTGGCCGATGGCGACGAGCACCTGCTGGTGCTGGAGCGCGCCTACACCCTGGGCGTGGGCAATTCGGTGCGGCTGTACCGCATCGCGCTGGACAGCGGCAGCGACACCCTGGGCCTGGCAGCGCTGACCCCCGGCAACCACACGCCCGCCGCCAAGACGCTGGTGGCCGATTTCACCCAGCTGGGCCTGCCGCACGTGGACAACATCGAGGGCATGACCTGGGGGCCGCGCCTGCCGGCGGCGGACGGCGGCGGGCGCGTGCTGGTGTTGGTGAGCGACGACAACTTCAACCCCGCGCAGACCACGCAGTTCATTGCGGTGGAATACCGGGTCCGCTGAGTTGGGCAAACCCGCAATCCGGCGGCCCGCCCGCCGGGTTGCGGTACAACCGTCCCTCCCATGACCGCGTTCCAGGCCCGATCGCTGCAAGACCTGCAAGCCCTGCGCAAGGCGCTGGCCGACCGTGCCGCGCGCGAGGCGAAGCTGCAGCAGGAGCGCGCCGAGGCCGAGCGCCGCGCCCGCGCCGAGCAGAACCTGTTCCAGACCACGGTGGGCCCGGTGCAGGCCCTGAAGAAGGGCCAGCACGACCGCCGCTGGCACACGCCCGAGCCGCCTGAGCCCCTGCCCGTGCAGCACTGGCTGGACGAAGAGCGCGTGCTGCGCGAATCCATCAGCGACGAATTTGATGTGTCCACCCTGCTGGACGTGGACGACCAGCTCAGCTATCGCCGCCCCGGCATCGGCCGCGACGTGACGCACAAGCTGCGCGCGGGGCACTGGAGCATCCAGCGCCAGCTGGACCTGCACGGCCTGCGCATCGACGAAGCCCGCGAGGCGCTGGGCAACTTCATCCGCCTGGCGCACCGCACGGGCCTGCGCTGCGTGCGCGTGGTGCACGGCAAGGGCCTGGGCTCACCGGGCAAGACGCCCGTGCTCAAGGGCCGGGTGCAGCGCTGGCTGGTGCAGAAGAAGGAGGTGCTGGCCTTTGTGCAGGCCCGCCCGGCCGACGGCGGCGCGGGCGCGCTGGTGGTGCTGCTGCAGCCGGGGCGCCGGCGGGTGGGGGGTGGCTGAAAAGAAAATATCAGCCAAATTGCCCCTCAGCGCTTATCCATCAAGCGCTGACAGCTATAAAAAGAGAAGCATCCTCTAAACATCCCGCTTGCCGCGCGGACCCGTTCAGGCCATGCGGTGCACGTCCCCGTTGTGGGGCGATGCGCTTTCGTGGAACAGGTCTTCCAGAAACTGCGCCAGCTCGTCCTCGGCCACGAAATCGGGGATGACAAAACCCGCAGGCGTGCGCTTGCCATCGGCACCCACGCGGTAAGCCTGCCACAGCGCGCCCTCGCGCCGCACCTCGACGATGCGGCCGAAGACGTTGAAACGGGGGTGCGCGGCAGAGGGTGGCGTGGGGTCCATGGGGTCCATCGGGCGGGTCTCCGAACGGGCTCGTCGAATGCGCCGCTACAGGTGCCGCGCAAACGGGTCCACCAGCGAGGCAATGGTCGCACCCGCAGGCTGGCCCGCGCCTGCGGGGCGCCAGGCGGGCTCGGGGGTGGCGGTCACGCGCTCGACCGGGATGGGCTGCATGATGCGGCCGTAGAGGCGGCGCACGCGCTCTTCCAGCGGCGGGTGCGCGTCCAGGCGGCGCTCCAGGCGGCCCACGCCTTCCACGTCCACCAGCAGCATGTGCTGCACCGAGGGGTGATTCAGCCCGGTGTGGCTGTGCTGCTCGTACCCCGGTGGCGTGCTCCGGCGCTGCCCCATCACCTTGCGCAGCACGCCGCCCAGGCCGTCACGGCTGCGCGTCCATTGCACGGCGCGGGCGTCGGCCAGGTGCTCGCGCTGGCGCGATACGGCGGCCTTGAGCAGCCGCCCCGTGAGCCAGCCCGCAAAGCCCGCCACCATGATGGCCGAGCCAAACCACCAGGCCAGGCCCCGGCGCTCGCGCACCGTGTCGCCAAAGTTGTAGACCAGCTCCAGGCCGAACACCATGCCGGCCAGACGCATCTTCAGGCGCGTGTCGCCCTCGTGGAGGTGGCTCAGCTCGTGGGCGACCAGGCCCTGCATTTCGTCGCGGTTCAGGTAGTCGAGCGCGCCCTGGGTGACGGCCACCACGGCGTCGCTTTCGTCCCAGCCGGCGGCAAAGGCGTTGATGGCATCGGTGCGGGGCAGGACCATCACCTGCGGGCGCGGCATGTGGGCGGCGATGCACAGCTCGTCCACGATGTTGGACAGCCGCTGCTCGGCGTGCGAGAGCGAGGGCCGCAACTCGCGCGCGCCCACGCGCTTGGCCAGCTTGACGCCGCCCGCGCGCAGGTTGGACGTCTCCACCCACCAGCCGCCCAGCACCAGCAGCAGCGACACACCCACGTTGGCGGCCAGGAACCCGGCCGGAAACGGCAGCCGCACCGGCAGCAGCACGGCCATGAGCCACCAGGCCACCACCAGCGCCAGGTGCACGGCCGCCACCAGCACCACCACCGAGATCGCAAAGCCCAGCAGCAGGCGGCGCGTCTCGCTGCGCGCGTCGGCCTGGTGGTCCCAAAATTTCATGGCGTCGTCTCTCTACCCGGACGAGCGGAATCGCTCACGCGGTCCGCCCTCAGGGAGAAAACCGCACCTGGGGCGCGGCGCGCTCTTCTTCGCTGCGCGTGGATTCGAGCATGGGCACGGTGGGAAAGCCCAGCAGGCGCGCCACGATGAGGTCGGGGAACTGCGCGGCCTGGTCGTTGAACTCCAGCGCCTGGTCGTTGTAGGCCTGGCGCGCAAAGCCCACGCGGTTCTCGGTGCTGGTCAGCTCTTCGGACAGCGACTGCATGGTGGCGTCGGCCTTGAGGTCCGGGTACGCCTCGGCCACCACCATCAGCCGGCCCAAAGCGCCGCCCAGTGCGCCTTCGGCCGCCGCCAGAGCGCCCAGCGCGTTGGCACTGGCAGGATCCGCCCGCGCAGCACCCGCAGCATTCACGGCCTGGCCCCGCGCCTTGATCACCGCTTCGAGCGTGGCGGCCTCGTGCGCGAGATAGCCCTTGGCCACCTCCACCAGGTTGGGAATCAGGTCGTGCCGCCGCTTGAGCTGCACGTCAATCTGGCCGAAGGCGTTGGCGATGCGGTTGCGCAACTGCACCAGCCGGTTGTAGACCGCAATGGCCCACACCAACACGCCCACGGCAAACCCCAGAACGATCCATGCGGTTGCAGACATGCCCTACCTCCTGTGTTGTTGGTTGAATCTGTGGATGAACGCATCTTAGCGAGGGGGCTCCGGCAGCAGGCCGATAGTTTTCTTCGCGCAGGGATTTAACCAAAAATACCGTTCCAGCGCTTTCTGAATAAGGCTTTGCAGCTATCTTTTTTAAAGCAATCTCTGGCCATACTCCGCCCGCTGCCTGCGAGGCGATGGCGCGCTGTCCGACGCCCGCCGCCGTGCGGGGGCGGCAATCTCAGGCCTTCCCCATCCACGCCCACGGAGCGGCCCCATGTTGCTGAAACGATTCTTCGATGCGTCCACCATGCACCAACGCCGGGCCCAGCGCTGCCTGGAAGACGCGCGCAGTGCCGCGCTGGAGCATGAAACCGCCGCCGAATACCACGCGGCCCTGGGCAAGATGTACCGCGACCGCGCGCTGCGGCTGGAGCGCGGGGTGTGCGCCACCGAGGAAGAAAACGATCTGGTGCAAGCCGGCAGCGCACCGCGCCGCAACGGTACGCACAGCGGCACGCACGGCGACACGCACGGCCCGGGCCTGCTGGCGCGGTTCGGGCTGGCCGCTGCAGGCTGACGGGCTGCAGGCCCCGCCCCGGGGCGCTCAGGCCCCCCGGTTGCGCATCCAGTCGGCCGTGCCCATGAAGCTCTGCTTCAGGCGCACGCGCAGCGCCTCGGGCACACCGGTTTCGCCCATCGCCTGGTCCATGCAGGCCACCCACTGGTCGCGCTCCTGGATGCCGATGGAAAACGGCATGTGCCGCATGCGCAGGCGCGGGTGGCCGAAGCGGCTTTGGTAGTGGTCGGGCCCGCCCAGCCAGCCGCACAGAAACCAGAACAGCTTTTGCCGGGCGCTGGCCAGGTCGCTGCCGTGCGCGGCGCGCAGCTCGGCGTAGGCGGGCTCCAGGTCCATCAGGTCATAAAAGCGCTCGACCAGCGCGTGCACGCGTTCCTCGCCGCCGATCCATTCAAAGGGGGGGGTGGCCCGGGCAGGGTGGGTGTGTTCGGGGTTCGAGGTTTCAGAATTCATGACAAAACGGGCTCCAGCGCTTATCCATCAGGCGCTGGCAGCTATCAATTTGAAAGCATCTACACACAACAAATCTCTGGCGCATCACTCCGCCGCGCGGCGCAATGTGTCCACCACGGGGCGCAGCAGCACCTCGCGCAGGCCCCACCAACCAGCCGCCAGGGCCAGCACGGCACCGGCCACCGCACCCGCCAGCGGCACCCAGGGCGATGCCGTCCAGGCAAAGTCGAACACATAGCGCGCCAGGCCCCAGCCCACGCCCACCGCCACCGCGCTGGCCAAAAAGCCTGCCAGCAGGCCGACGCCCACCAGCTCAGCCCGCTGCACCTGGCCCAGCAGGCGGGCCCGGGCGCCCACGGCGCGCATGATGGCGTATTCGCGCGCGCGCTCTTCGCGCGTGGCGGTGACGGCGGCAAACAGCACCACCAGGCCCGCCGCGAGGGTGAAGGCGAACAGAAATTCCACCGCGCGGATCACCTGCTCCAGCACCCGCTGCACCTGGGCAATGGTGGCGCCCATGTCCACGTTGGTGATGTTGGGGAATTGGCGCACCAGCGCGTTGTCGAAACCATTCACCTCGGGCGCGCGGTAGGCGGCCAGATAGGTCACGGGCACATCCTTCACCTCGGCCACGGGGTACATCACGAAGAAGTTGGCGCGCATGGAGCCCCAGTCCACCTTGCGCAGGCTGGTGATGCGTGCCTCGCTCTGCACACCGCCCATGTCGAACTGCAGGCGGTCGCCCATCTTCAGGCCCAGCGTTTCGGCAATGCCTTCCTCCACGCTGATGGCCCCTTCCTCGCCCGGCGTCCATGCGCCCGCCACCACCTGGTTGTGGGGCGGCGCCTCGCTGGCGTTCGACAGGTTGAACTCGCGGTCCACCAGGCGCTTGGCACGGTCGTCGGTGTAGTCGTCGGGGCCCACGGTGCGGCCGTTCACAGAGATCAGGCGGCCGCGAATCATGGGGTACCAGTCGTACTTGGCCACGCCGCTGTCCTTGAGCGTTTGCTGAAACGCCTCGGCCTGGTCGGGCATCACGTTGATGACGAAACGGTTGGGTGCGTCGGGCGGCGTGGCGTTTCGCCAGCTGCTGATGAGGTCGGTGCGCAGCAGCACCAGCAGCACCAGGGCCAGCAGGCCCACGGCCAGGCTGCTGACCTGCACCACGGCATAGGCGGGGCGCGCCGAGATTTGCCGCGTGGCCAGCACCAGCCAGCGCGGCGCGGTGGCCTCGTTCACGCTTTTGCGCAGCAGCTTCACCGCCACCCATGACAAACCTGCAAACAGCGCCACGGCCCCTGCAAAGCCGCCCACGGCGATGAGGCCCAGCTTCACGTCGCTGCTCACGGCCAGCAGCAGGGCCGCAAAGCCCGCGATGCCCACGCCCAGCACGGCCAGCGACACGGGCTTGAGGCCGCCCACATCGCGCCGGATGACGCGCAGCGGCGGCACCTGCGCCAGTTGCAGCACCGGCGGCAGGCCAAAGGCCAGCAGCAGCGTGAGCCCCATGCCCAGCCCGAACGCCACGGGCCACAGGCTGGCCGCGGGCAGGGAGGATTCGACCAGCCCCGCCAGCAGCAGCACAAACACGTAGTGCACCAAGTAGCCCAGCACCACGCCCAGGGTGCTGGCAAACAGGCCCACCAGCGCGAACTCGGTGGTGTAGGCGCCGGCAATGGTGCGCTGGCTTTGGCCCAGCACGCGCAGCATGGCCGAGGCGTCCAGGTGGTCGGCCGCAAAACCGCGCGCGGCCAGGGCCACGGCCACGGCGGAGAGCAGCGCGGCCAGCAGCGCCACGAGAGACAGGAATTTCTGCGCGCGGTCCAGCGTCTGGCGCATTTCGGGGCGGCCGCTCTCCAGCGATTCCAGGCGCACGCCGTGCACCTCGGGGTTTTTCAGCTCGGCCGTGGCCCAGGTGGTGAAGGCCTTCACGGCCGCTGCCGGGCCGACCACGGCAAAGCGGTAGGTGAGCCGGCTGGCCGGCTGCACCAGGCCCGTGGAAGGCAGGTCGGCCTCGTTCACCATGACACGGGGCGCAAAGCTCATGAAGCCCGCACCCCGGTCCGGCTCCAGCACGATGATGCGCGCGATGCGCAGCTGGGCGTCGCCCAGCAGCAGCAGGTCGCCCATGGCCAGGTTCAGCGATTCGAGCAGCGGCGCATCCACCCAGACTTCGCCCCGCTCGGGGATGTCGCGCGTGGGGGCATCCATCGCGCCCGGTGCGTCGGCCACCGTGAGGCTGCCGCGCAATGGGTAGCCGGGCGGCACGCTCTTGAGCGCCACCAGCTTGCTGGCGCCGCCCTGCGCGTCGCTGGCCCGGCCCATGGTGGGAAAGCCCAGCGTGGTCACCGTCTGCAGGCCCAGCTCCCGCGCCTTGCCCACAAACGACGCGGGCGTGGGGTTGTCGCTGGCCACCACGGCGTCACCGCCCAGCAACTGCAGCGCATCGCGCTGCAGCCCGCCCTGCAGCCGGTCTGCAAAGAAGCCCACCGAGGTGAGCGCGGCCACCGCCAGCGTCACCGCCACGATGAGCAGCCGCAGCTCGCCCGCCCGCAGGTCGCGCAGCAGCGTGCGCCAGCCAAGTCGTAGAAAGGACAGTGTCATGGCGCGGACCTTAGCGCAAAGTGAACGGGCGGGCGGCTTGTGGGGTGTTGCGGGGTGTGGGGGGCGATCGCAGGCGGCAGCCCGCGCAAGCTCAGGGCCGGGCCTCCATGGGCAAAGGCGTTGGCGCCGGTGCCTGTGCCTGTGCCGCCGCCGGTGTTCCGCCCTCCCCCGCTGCCAGGCGCTCCTCCAGCGCCTTCAGCACGGGCTCGATCTGCGGGCCCACGTGGATCTGCGGGTTCGAGAAACCATCGGACTTGCCCGCCTCCACCTCGCGCTGGGCGATCAGCGGCACGGCCTGGTCGAAGGCCTGCCTGAACGAATGGGTGCGCCTGAGCTGTTCATGGAATACGGCACGGCCAAAGAATGTGAGCTCGGAGCGCATGCCGCAGCCGTAGGACGTGTGGGTGGCGTCGGCGGCGGTCATGATCAGCGTGCTGTCGTTGGCCAGCGGCTCGATCCAGCCGCCCGAGTAGCAGGCCGACACCGCGATGACCCGGTGGCGGATGCCGGCTTCGTCCAGCGCGGCGCGCAGCATCTCGGGCGTGGCGGGCGGCACCTTCAGGGGCCAGTGCGAGGCCGCCAGCTCATGGTTGCGCGCGCCATGCGAGGTCATGTAGATCACCAGGATGTCGTTGTCGCGGTCCATGCGCTCGGCCAGGCCGGTGATGGCGCGCTGCAGATTCTGCGGCGTGGCCCAGGCGTGGGTGCCCGCTGTTTCCGCGTGGTTGAGCAGATGAATCACGCGGCCCGGGGCGTCAAAGCGCTCTTGCAGCACGCTGCTGACCATGGTGCTCTCGCGGCGGAACACCTCCTCGCCCGCGTAGGGCGCAAACACCAGGCCGTAGACGTTGGCCACGCCGGGTCGGCCAGGCGCCAGCGCCTGCAGCTGCTGGTCCAGCAGGGGCTGCTGGGCTTCGAAGACATCCTGCGACAACGACAGGCGCACGGGCTCCGGCGCGGGTTCCTCGCCGCGCTGGGCCGCCTGTGCACGCGCCGCCACGGCGTCGTATTCCCAGGGCCGGTCCTGAAACTGCCAGCTGCCCAGCGCGATCACCCCCACCAGCGCCGCCGCGTACACAGCGGTGCGCGGCCACGACCCGATGAAGCGCGCACTGACGGCGACGAGGGACGCGACCACCCACAGCGTGAGCACGCCATAGACCACCCAGAATGCCGTGCTCGCCGTGTCACCGCCCCAGAAGTCCGGCTGGCGCGCCACCCACGCCAGCAGGCCATACAGCACCATCGTCGGCACGAGTGGCGCCCAGCCACACAGCACGTACCAGGCGGCAACGCCTCCGGAGGGAGGGCTTGCGGGCAACGCGCCATGCACGCGCTGGCCATCGCGACCTTCGCTGTTGCTGTTGCTGTTGCTGTTGCTGTTGCTGCTGGCCGCTGGGGCCGCCCGCCGCGCCGCCTGCGCGGGCGCCATGGCCCACCAGCCGAACCACAGCAGCACCAGCCCGGTCCACAGCGGCGTGAGCCAGCCGCGCAGGTTGAACTGGGCGGGCCCGGCCACTTCCAGCCGCGCCATGCCCACGAGCAGCCCGGCCTGCAGCAGCACGAGCACGATGAACTGCCAGGGGGTGGGCGCACCGGCCCCGGTTCGGGGCTGAAGGAACAGGGTGGCGCGCAGGCCTTCGGCAATCCACCGGCCCAGGGGCAGCACCGGGGTCATGTGCTGGCCTCCACCGGCAACGGCCACGGGGGCGGCGGTGCGCGCATCACGCCAGGCTTCACCCTCAGCCGAAGCGGCTGACGCGGCTGATGCGGCAGAAGGGACCGAATGAACCGAATCTTCGAGCGGAACCTCGATCTCCGCGACCGGCTCCGGGCCCCATTGGCTGGGCAGCGTGTCGGCCCAGTCGTTCTTGTGCTTGGCGTTCTGGTCTTTCATGCGCGCATCATGCCACTGCGGCATGACGACGCTGCACGGGGATCGGGCGCGCGGAGCTGCGCTTCAGCAGGCTTCAGCGGGCCTCGGCGGATGGCGGCGCGAGGGGCGATGCCCCGACGGGCGCCGCTGCCAGCTCGGGCTGCAGCACCAGGCGGTCCACGCCGCTGTAGCAGACGAAGCGCCGGTTGGTCGCCCGCCCGATGGCGCACAGGCCCAGCTGCTGCGCCACCGCGTGGCCCATCTGCGTCATGCCGCTGCGCGACACCACGATGGGCACGCCCATCTGTGCGGACTTGATGACCATCTCGCTGGTGAGGCGGCCGGTGGTGTAGAACACCTTGTCCGCCCCGGGCATCGGCTCCGCCAGGGGTTCGGGTGCGGCCCTCGGCAAGTTGCCCGCTGGCCGGTGCGCATGCTCTTCATCGGGCCGGGTGTCGGCGCCAGCGCCCGGGCCGCTCATCCACATCCAGCCCGCGATGGTGTCGATGGCGTTGTGCCGCCCCACGTCTTCCACAAAGGTCAGCAGCGTTTCGCCCTGGAAAAGCGCGCAGCCATGCACCGACCCCGCAGACTTGTACGTGCTCTCCTTGAGGCGGATCGCGTTGACGATGCCATAGAGCTGGGCTTGGGTCAGGCGCGCCTGGGGCAGCACGATGCGGTCCACTTCGTCCATCAGGCCGCCAAACACGCTGCCCTGGCCGCAGCCAGTGGTCACCACCTTGCTCGCCGTGCGCTCCTCGATGCGTTCGATGCCGTGGCGGGTGCGCACGGCGGCGGCGTTGACCTCCCAGTCCACCGTGATCGACTCGATGTCGAACACCGAGTCCACCAGGCGCTGGTTGCGCAGGTAGCCCAGCACCAAGAGCTCGGGCTGCGCACCCAGGGTCATCAGCGTGACCAGCTCGCGCTTGTCCACATAGACGGTCAGTGGCCGTTCGGCCGGAATCTGCACCTGCTCGCGCTCGCCCCGCTCGTTCACCACCTCCACCGCCTGGGTCAGCGGAGCCTTCGCGTGGGTGAGGTGCGGCAGCGTGCGGCTGGGCTCAGCGGGCAGCGCTGCAGGGGGCGCCGGCGTTGGCTCGAGGACTTGAGAAGAAACCATGGGTGGATGGAAGGGGGCAAAGGCCGGGACGGACGCAGCCAGGCCGCAGGCACTTCAAGAAAAGGAAATGCCGCGCCACCCTGAGGATGGCGCGGCATGTCGGGCACCGCCGCCGCAGGCCCGCCCTGCCATCAGGACTTGGGTGCGGATGCGGCAGCGGCTGCCGGCATCGTGGTGTTGGGCGGGCTGCTGGCCGTGCCCGGTGGCGAATGCGCGCCCGCAGCCTCGATGGGCTTTTCGGCCGGCGGGGTGTACGAGAACGGGCCCGGGTCTGCGCAGGCGGCAGGCCCCACCGTGGCCGGCTTGGCCGCTGGGTGGTTCTTGCGGTAGTGGGCCGCCACGCGGTCTTGCGACTGGCAGAGCTTGTAGCTGTCGACCTTGCCCGCCCAGGCAGAACGGGCCGCGGCTTCTGCGGCCTTGGCGGCTGCTTCGGGCGAGGGGGCGGGCAGCTTGGCGGAGGCCAGGGTGCACAGCCCCGTGGCGCACAGGGCCAAAAGTGACGGACGGAAGAAGGAAGTGTTCATTCTCATGGTGTGTGCCTCATGCCTGAAGGGGCTTGCCCGCCGCGGGATCGCCTGCGGGTGCCGCCTGACCGCTGCGCTGGGCAGGAATCTTGCCGGACCGGATGTCGTCGTACCAGAGTTCGTGGTGCTCCTTGGCCCAGTCTTCGCTGACGTAGCCCGTGCGCATGGCCTTGTATGCCCCGCGCATGCCCACGGTGCCCATGTAGATGTGGCCGCAGATCAGCCCCATCATCCAGATCGCCAGCGTGGCATGGACCATGTGCGCAATCTGCATGTCGCTGCGCACGTCGCCAAAGCCTGGGATGAGCTTGTCCAGCACCAGACCCGAGAGCACGACAAAAACGCCGGGAATCGTGATGCCCCACCAGAACAGGCCCTTCTCGCCAGCGTTGAACCGGTGCGAAGGGACCTCGTGATGGCCCTTGCCCAGCATGCCGCCGCCCTTGAGCACCCACTGCACATCCGCCCGTGTGGGGAAGTTGTCCTTGATGAATGTGAGGATGATCACTAGCAGGGACACGGCGAACAGCGGGCCCATGAAGTTGTGCACGTTCTTGAGCGCATAGGTCAGCCATCCAAACAGCGTGGCACCCATGATCGGCAGCAAAAAGAATTTGCCGAACGCCATGACGATCCCGGAAATGGCCAGGGCCACGAAGGCGAAGGCGTTGGACCAGTGCGCGGCGCGCTCGAACGGCGTGAACCGCTCGATCCGGCGCGTGCCGACGGGATCGCCATGCTCCTTGCCCATGGGCCCCTTCACAAAATAGAAGATGACCAGGGCCAGCAGCACGATGGCAAAGAACGCCGCGCCGTACGGAATGATCCAGTGGTTGCGCACCTGCCGCCAGGCCTCGCCCGCATTGGTCACGCGGGAGCCCGGGTATTGCACAAAGGGCTGGATCAGGTTGCCGGCCTCGGGCGCCTGCGAGACGGGCAGGCTGCTGTAGCCCGTCACCCCCTGCCCCACCTGGCGCCACATGGGCGCGTTGTTGCCAGGCTGCACCTTCGCGCGCTCGGCATTGGTCTGCTGGGCGTATTGCGGATCGGCGCTGGCGTCCGGCTTCACCTGGAAGATGTTCTGGCTCTGGATGCCGCCGGGCGCCGCCATGGGCGCTGGCGTTGCTGGAGTTGCTGACGTTGGCGCCGGTGCGGGCGTTGCGGATTCAGCCTGGGCCGCCGGTGCGGCCGGGGCCTGCTGCGCCCACGCTGCGCCACCCGACGCCCCCGCCAACCCTGCGGCGAATGCCAAGGACCACACGATGTGTTTCATGGCGGACCTCACTTGGATTGGGTGCGGGTGTACTCGTTCTGGCCGTACTGCTGGCGCGTCTTCAGTTGGGCTTCCCAACTGGCCTTGTCGCCAGCTTTCCAGCCGGGCTCGGTGAAGTTGCTGCCCGTGCCTGCGTAAGGCACGGCGTCGCTGCGGATGCCCGCGCCGGTCTGTGGCTTTTCGCCACAGGCTGCAAGCGATGCCAGCGCCACTGCGGTGGCGACGATGAGATGGATACGCTGCATCATGACTTGGCTCCTGCAGGAGGCTGGCCTGCCTGTTGCGAACCGTAGGCCGTGCCCCAGCCCCACACTTCTGCGCCCTTGCCGCGCTGCACCACGCGGTTGCGGAAGATGTCGGCCACCACGTCGCCGTCGCCGGCCAGCAGCGCCTTGGTGGAACACATTTCGGCGCAGGCCGGCAGCTTGCCTTCAGCCAGGCGGTTGCGGCCGTATTTCTCGAACTCGGCCTGGCTGCCATGGGTCTCGGGCCCACCGGCGCAGAAGGTGCACTTGTCCATCTTTCCGCGCACGCCGAACGTGCCTTGCGACGGGAACTGGGGCGCGCCGAACGGGCAGGCGTAGCTGCAGTAGCCGCAGCCGATGCACACATCCTTGTCGTGCAGCACCACACCTTCTTCGGTGCGGTAGAAGCAGTTGACGGGGCATACCGCCATGCAGGGCGCGTCGCTGCAGTGCATGCAGGCCACCGAGATGGACTTCTCGCCGGGCACTCCGTCGTTGAGCGTGACCACGCGGCGGCGGTTCACGCCCCAGGGAACCTCATGCTCGTTCTTGCAGGCAGTGACGCAGCCGTTGCATTCGATGCAGCGCTCGGCGTCGCAGATGAATTTCATTCGTGCCATGTTGTGTCTCCTGTGGGGTGCGCGATCACGCACGCTCCACGTTGCAGATCGTGGTCTTGGTTTCTTGCATCATGGTCACGCTGTCGTAGCCATAGGTGGTGGCGGTGTTCACCGCTTCGCCACGCACGACCGGGGCTGCGCCCTTGGGGTAGTAGGCCAGCATGTCCTTGCCCTGCCAGTGGCCCGAGAAGTGGAACGGCATCCACACCGTGTCGGGCGCCACGCGCTCGGTCACGAGTGCCTGCACGTTGATGCGCGCACCGGTGGGCGAACTCAGCCACACGCGTTCACCATTGCGGATGCCCCTGTCGGCGGCCGTCTTGGGGTTGATCTCGACGAACGACTCCTGCTGCAGCTCGGCCAGCCAGGGGTTGGACCGGGTCTCCTCGCCGCCGCCCTCGTATTCGACCAGGCGGCCTGAGCTCATGATGAGCGGGTATTTCTCGTGGACCTTGTCCGCCAGGTTCTTTTCCTGCACGGTCTTGTACAGCGTGGGCAGACGCCAGAAGGCCTTTCGGTCGTCGTGCGTGGGGTACTTGGCCATGAGGTCCGGGCGTGTGCCGTACAACGGCTCGCGGTGCTGCGGAATCGGGTCCGGGAAGTTCCACACCACGGCACGCGCCTTGGCGTTGCCGAATGGATGGCAGCCATGCTTGAGGGCCACGCGGATGATGGCGCCCGTGGGGTCGGTCTTCCAGTTCTTGCCTTCGGCCTTGGCCTTCTCGGCATCCGACAGGTCGTCCCACCAGCCCAGCTTTTTCAGCAGCACGTGGTCGAACTCGGGGTAGCCCGTGGTGATCTCGGCGCCCACCGAGTGCGAGCCATCTTCCGCCAGCAGGTTGACGCCATCCCTTTCCACACCGAAATTGGCGCGGAAGTTGCCGCCGCCTTCCATGACGTGTTTGGAGGTGTCGTACAGGTTGGGCGAACCCGGGTGTTTGAGCTCGGGTGTGCCGAAGCAGGGCCAGGGCAGGCCGAAGTAGTCGCCACCGAAGTCGTAGCCGGTTTCCTTGTCCTTGCCGCCCTTCGATTTGAGCGTCTTCACATCGAACAGGTGCATGTTCCGCATGTGGGCCTTCAGGCGTTCGGGGCTCTGGCCGGTGTAGCCGATGGTCCACACCGACTTGTTGATCTCGCGCAGGATGTCCTCGACCACGGGCTCGTCCATGCCCTTGACCTTCTGCATCTTGAAGTTCTTGGACAGTTCGGCGGCAAACCCCAGCTTCTCGGCGAGCTGGTGCATGATCATGTGGTCGGAGCGGCTCTCCCACAGCGGCTCGATCACCTTCTCGCGCCACTGGATGGAGCGGTTGGAGGCCGTGCACGAACCGCTGGTCTCGAACTGCGTGGCAGCGGGCAGCAGGTACACCGCGCGGTTGGGGTTCAGGTCTTCGGCCTTGCCGGGCATGGCGGCCATGGCAGCCGTGGCCGAGGGATACGGGTCCACCACCACCAGCAGGTCGAGCTTGTCCATGGCCCGCTTCATCTCGAGGCCACGGGTCTGCGAGTTGGGTGCGTGGCCCCAGAAGAACACGCCGCGCAGGTTGGGGTCCTGGTCGATGAGCTCGTTGCTTTCAAGCACGCCGTCGATCCAGCGCGACACCGTGATACCGCTCTTGGTCATCATCGCGGGCGACGCGTACTGTTTCTTGATCCACTCGAAATCCACGCCCCACACGGCCGCGAAGTGCTTCCAGGAGCCTTCGGCAAGGCCGTAGTAGCCGGGCAGCGAGTCCGGGTTGGGGCCCACGTCGGTGGCGCCCTGCACGTTGTCGTGTCCACGGAAGATGTTGGTGCCGCCGCCCGTCTTGCCCACATTGCCCAGCGCGAGCTGCAAGATGCACGAAGCGCGCACCATGGCGTTGCCGATGGTGTGCTGCGTCTGGCCCATGCACCACACGATTGTCGCGGGCTTGGCCTCGGCCATCATCTTGGCGACCTTGAACATCTGGTCTTCCTTGACGCCACAGGCCTCCTCGACCTTGTCCGGCGTCCACTTGGCCAGCACGTCCTGGCGCACCTTCTCCATGCCATAGACGCGGTCGTTGATGTATTTCTTGTCTTCCCAGCCGTTCTGGAAGATGTGGTACAGCAGCCCGAACAGGAAGGGGATGTCGGTGCCCGAGCGGATGCGCACATATTCGTCGGCCTTGGCCGCCGTGCGGGTGAAGCGCGGGTCGACCACGACCATCTTGCAGCCGGTTTCCTTGGCGTGCAGCATGTGCAGCATGCTCACCGGGTGCGCCTCGGCCGCGTTGGAACCAATGTACAGGGCGAGCTTGCTGTTCTGCATGTCGTTGTACGAATTGGTCATCGCACCGTAGCCCCAGGTGTTGGCCACGCCGGCCACCGTGGTGGAGTGGCAGATCCGTGCCTGGTGGTCGCAGTTGTTGGTGCCCCAGAAGCTCACGAACTTGCGCAGCAGGTAGGCCTGCTCGTTGTTGTGCTTGGACGAACCCACGAAGTACACGCTGTCCGGGCCGCTGGCCTGGCGCAGTTCCTTCATCTTGGCGGTGATTTCATTCAGCGCGGTGTCCCAGCTGATGCGCTCGTACTTGCCGTTGACGAGCTTCATGGGATAGCGCAGACGGTATTCGCCATGGCCGTGCTCACGCAGCGCGGCGCCCTTGGCGCAGTGGGCACCCAGGTTGATGGGCGAGTCGAACACGGGCTCCTGGCGCACCCACACGCCGTTCTCGACGATGGCGTCCACCGCACAACCCACCGAGCAGTGCGTGCAGATGGTGCGGCGCACTTCGATCTTGCTGTTGCCGATGGCGACCTTGCCGCCCTCGGCCGCGTTGGACTTCTTGACGAGCGCCAGCTGCGACGCGGCGATGCCCACGCCCACACCCAGCCCCGAACGGCGCAGGAAGGAGCGGCGGTCCATGGTGGGCAGCGCCTGCGAGAGGCCACGGCGCAGGCTGTGAACGAAGGGAGAGGCGGACGCCGACGCGTCCTGGCCCGTATGGGAAGACTTTTTGGTTAGCAACATGGCGCGCCCCGTCAGAGTTGGGTGGTCTTGTAGTACTGCTTCACATGGGCAGACAGGTGGTACCCGCCGCCTTTTTCCGGCGCGACACGCGCAGGCTCGGCCACCACCGGATCTGAGGGAACGACATGGGGGAGGGCCACGACGGCTGCTGCTGCAGCCCCTACGGTGGCGGCGCCGGAAAAGAAGCTCCGACGAGAGGAGTTGGGCTGGCGGTTCTGCATGTTGTCTCCAGAATGGCTGGCAGCTATGAAAAGGTATTCATACAGTCTATGACAGTGTGTAAAACACTGCAATGGAGCTTTACACCCCCTACTAACCCACTCGCCTTTTGCGAGCACCCACCGAACAGCCGTGGCCGCCCGCGCGGGCATGCGCCGGTCGCAACGCAGCGCAGAAACACCCCCACGCCGCCGCCCTCCAGAGAGCAGCAGCCAGCGTCAATCCAGCATGTCAAAGCCCTGCGCTTCCACCTCCACGAAGGAGCGCGTGAACCGCGCGAGCGCAGCATAAAAGCGTGCCTGCGGATGGGCCGCCAAGACATCGCACAGCGGGGGCACCCAAGGCTGCACATGCGTTGCAAAAAAGTCGTGCTGCGACGTGAGATTGCACACCGCCACATCGTCTCCCGCGATGAGGTAGCGCATCACCTCGCAGACATAGGCCATGTGGTCTTCGGTTTCCGACATGGCCTCGTCGCGCGCGAGGCCCAGGCGGTCCAGGTCGGCGCGCAGGCGGGCCAGAGGCTTTTCGTTGAGAAAGCCGCTCAGGTAGTGCGAACCGTAAAGAAACACCTCGGGCTTGCCCACGCCGCCGAACAGGCGGTCGAACTCTCGCGCGATGTCGGCGTCGCCTTGCGCGCGGGCCGCCCCCACCAGTTGCTGCCACGGCTCTTGCAGAAAGCCGCCATCGGCCGGCGCCTCGGTCACGGCCACACGCAGGGCCGACAGCAGTTCTGCGCCCGGCGCCGCGTAATACAGCTGCGAGAGCAGGCCATACAGCTCGGCCCGGGCGGTTTCCTCGTCCAGCGCCGAACTGCTGCCCAGCGGCATCAAAGAAGCAGAGGTTTCGCTCACAGGTCGGTCACTTTCGTTTCGTTTTGGGCGGAGTACAGGTCGATCACCCGGCAGTCGCTGCACATCTTCAGACGCTCCAGTGCCTCGCCCTGGAACATGGCATGGCCCGACAACTTACCTAGCATGGCCTCGATGGCCTTCACGGTGCCAAAGGGTTTGCTGCAGCGCACACAGGCCCAGGGCTTGGCTTCGTTCAGCACGCGCAGCTGGGCGCGCTCGGGCGCCAGCAGCAGGCGCGGCTGCAGCGTGATGGCGTCTTCCGGGCAGGTGGTGGCGCACAGGCCGCACTGCACGCAGTTCTTTTCAATGAAGCGCAGTTGCGGCAGCTGAGGGTTGTCCTGCAGCGCGCTGGCGGGGCAGGCGCTCACGCAGCTCAGGCACAGCGTGCAGCGGTCCTTGTTGACCTCGATGGTGCCCAGCGGCGAGCCTGCGGCGGGCAAGGCAATGGCTACGGGCCGTTCAGCGACAGGCAGCGGGGCCTGCTCGATGAGGTGATCGAGCGCCATCTCCAGCGTGCTGCGCTTTTCCTGCGCCACCGCGAAGCGGGCGGCCACCGCCGGAGTGGCCTGCCGTGTCTGGCCCAGCGACTGCAGCGCGGCATCGAGTGCGGCGGGGTCTGCGGCGCGCAGCAGCTGCAAGTGGGTGCCGGTGTAGCCCAGGCCGCGCAGGATGGCCTGGGCGACATCCATCTGCGCCTGCAGCCCTTCCAGATACTGCGGGGCTTCTTCATCGGTGCACAGCACCACGACCTGGGAGGCTCCGTAGGCAATGGCACTGAGCCACAGGTCAACACCCGTGCTGGCCGTGTGCCACAGCGCGGTCGGGATCACATGGGCAGGCACGCCATGGGCGCGCTTCAGTTGTGCGGCGCGGCCCAGCGCCTCCACCAGCGCCTGGCCGCCTTCCTGGCTGTGCAGCAGCAGCACGGCGTCCTTGCCGCCGGCGGCGGCATAGGTGGACAGCAGGGTTTTGAATTTGGCCCCCTGGTCGGTCGCGCTCGGGTAGGCATAGGCCAGCGCGCCCGTGGGGCACGCGGTGGTGCACGCGCCGCAGCCCACGCACAGGTTGGGGTTCACCACGATCCGCTGGCGGCTCTTGTCGCTGCTCACCGCCTCGGCCGAGCAGATGTCCACGCAGGCGTTGCAGCCCACGGTGTTGTTGCGGCTGTGGGCGCAGAGCTTTTGCTTGTAGACAAAGAACTTGGGCTTCTCGAACTCGCCCACCAGCTCGCGCAGCTTCAGCAGCGTGGCCAGGTCTTGCCCGTCCCAGCGCAGATAACCCTGCGGCGGCGCATGCTGTGCAAACGTGGGCGTGGCCGTGGGAGCGCGCAGGTCCAGCACCAGATCGAAGCGCTCGGTCTGCGCCGTCGCATCGCGGGTGAAGTCGATGGCGCCGGCGACCTGGCACACCTTCACGCAGGCACGGTGCGACTGGCAGGCCGCGAGATCGATCTGGTAATCGAGGCCAATCGCGTTTTCGGGGCAGGCCGCCACACAGGCGTTGCAGCGGGTGCACAGGTCAAGATCGATGGGATTGTCGGCCGACCACTGCAGCTCGAACGCACCCAGCCAGCCGGTAAGACCGGTGATGCGCCCGCCCAGCACCGGATAGCGCCTGGCCTGCGCGCCACCGGCCTGGCCGGGGCCCTGGGTGAACAGCGTCACATCGAGCACATCGGATACCAGGGCCGCAGCCTGCTCGGCCCGGTCCAGCGGGCCGATGATGAGCAGGCGGCCGGTGCTTTTGTAGGTGACGGTGGGCACCGGCTCGGGCTCGGGCAGGTGCGCAGCCGCCAGCAGCGCGGCGATCTTGGGGCCGGCCTTGGCGGCATCGCGGCTCCAGCCACCGGTCTCGCGGATGTTCACGAAGCGGATGGGCGAGACCGCGCCCTCGGTCTGCCGGCCCAGGTCGGCAAACAGGCGCTGCTCTTGCGTGCAGGCCACCACCACGTCCTGCCCGGACTGGATGGCTTTCTGAAAGGCCCCTGCGTCTCGGCGGCACAGGGTGGAATGCAGGGTCAGGTCTTCATGCAGTGCCTCGCCCAGCGCCTGGGCGTTGAGGGGCATCGTCTGGTTGCAATCGCAAATGAGCGTCGTGGTCATCGTGTGGCTGGCTGGCTGGCGCAACGGCCCCATCCTGAACGGAAAGGGCGGCCCGCGCGGGCTCGCTGTTGGGAACGCTAGGAACAGCGTTGCATACCCCCGACTGTGCCACGTCTGCGGCGCCGCTGGCCTCCGCATCATCCCGAGGCTGAGCGTCGCCCGGGGCTATTGCCCCGCCGCCCTCGGCCGCACCGTCGGCCGCACTCTCGTCCGGCCCCTGCGCCCGGCCCGGCGCCGCCTTCTTTTCGTGGTCGAAGAAGCCCATCGCATGGGCGCTGGCCATCTTGCGCAGCATGCCTGCGGGCAGCGGGTCTGGCTGCGTGTAGTCGTCGATGTAGATGTCGAGCCCGTCCATGACATTGAAATGCGGGTCGGCAAACAGCTTCTTCATTGCCAGGTTGCGCACCTCGGGCGACACGGCGCGGGACACAAAGGGCTTGAAGTCGGACGCCGGGGTGAGTGCTTCGGCGTCGGCCAGCGTGGGCGGGGGCGGCTCTGGCACGGCCGCCGGGGCCGGCGCGGGGTTCGCGGACGCAGCGGCGGGTTTGGGATCCTGCACGGCGGCCGGTGCAGCCGATGCCGCCGGGGGCTGCGCGTGGATGGGCGTTGGCGCCGGCGGCTCCTGTACGGGTTTTCCCTCGCGCACATCCTGTTTGCGGCGCGACCAGCGGCCGAGGAATCCATCAGCCATGGCCGAGCCCTCCACCCCTGCCGCCACGCACCTTGTCGGTGGACACCGACGCCGGGTTGCCGAAGCGGTCCGTCAGCGACTGGAAACTGTCCGGCCGCTTGCGGCGCTTGGGCTCGGGCTGGTAGTGCTCGGCCACAAAGGCACGCAGCGCGTCGAGCACCTCGGGCGCCGCAGGCACCTGTTCCACAGACTCCTGCGCATCCAGCCAGCGGCCGGCGTCGTGATAGCTCAGGCTCACGGCCACCGGGCGGGCCAGCGGGATCTCGCCCGTGCCGGGGTCTTCATCGCGGCGCCACATCACAAACCAGCACGGCGCGGGCGAGGTGAGGTTGAGGTGGTAGCCCTCGGCGTCGTCGCGGAACAGCTCCACCCGAAAGCCCGGGAACAGCCAGCGCTGCTCGCGCTCGTCCTGGATCAGCGGGCGCGGCTCGGTGCCGAAGGCGGGCTCGTGCAGCACCACCTCGGCCAGCGACCAGCGCCAGGGCTGCCAGCGGTTGTCGATGTGCTCGCAGCGCATGATCACGGCAACGTCGGTGTAGGGGCGCGGGGCAGTCATGGGCGCTGACTGTACCCCCGGTGCAGCAGCCCGGGCCGCGCGCCCCACAAAGCCCCTCTGGACCGCGTCAGCTTGCAGCGCCTTCCAGCACCTCCACCGCCACCGCGCAGTACTTGAACTCGGGGATCTTGCCGAACGGGTCCAGCGCCGCGTTGGTCAGCAGGTTGGCCGCCGCCTCCACATACGCAAAGGGCATGAACACCGTGCCAGGCGGCGTGCCGTCGTCGCGGCGCACGCGCACCTGCAGCATGCCGCGGCGTGATCGGACGCCCACCAGCGCGCCCGGGGCCACGCCCAGCCGCGCCAGCTCGTCACCATGCAGCGACGCGGTGGCCATGGGCTCGATGGCGTCCAGCACCGTGCTGCGCCGCGTCATGCTGCCGGTGTGCCAGTGCTCCAGCTGGCGGCCGGTGATGAGCACCAGGGGGTAGTCGGCATCGGGCTTTTCGGCCGCCGGGATCACGCTGGCGGGCACCAGCCGGAGGCGACCCGTGGGTGTGGGGAACTGGTCCTTGAACACGATGGGCTGGCCCGGGTCGTCGGCCGCCAGGCACGGGTAAGTCACGCTGGACTCGCGCGCAAGGCGCTCCCAGGTGATGCCCGCGATGCTCGCATGCATGGCCTGGCGCATTTCGTCGTAGACAGCGGCCACGCCGGATTCTTCGCCCTCGTAGCTCCAGCCCAGACCCATGCGCGCGGCCATCTGCTGAATGATCCACAGATCGGGCCGCGCATCACCCGGCGGGTTCAGCGCGCGGCGGCCCATCTGCACCATGCGGTCGGTGTTGCTGGCCGTGCCGGTCTTCTCGGGCCAGGCACTGGCGGGCAGCACCACGTCAGCCAGCCAGGCGGTTTCGGTCAAAAAGATGTCCTGCACCACCAGGTGTTGCAGGCTGGCCAGCGCGTGGCGCGCATGGTTCAGGTCGGGGTCGCTCATGGCGGGGTTCTCGCCCATGATGTACATGCCACGCACCTTGTGCGGGTCGCTGTCCGGCGCCAGGGCCTTGTGCATGATTTCGACGACCGTGTAGCCAGGTGCCTCGTCCAGCGTGGTGCCCCAGAAATCCTCGAACCAGGCGTGCGCGCCCGCGTTGTCCACGCGCTGGTAGTTGGGGAACATCATGGGGATCAGGCCCGCGTCGCTCGCGCCCTGCACGTTGTTCTGGCCGCGCAGCGGGTGCAGGCCCGAGCCGGGCTTGCCAATCTGGCCGGTGACGGCGCACAGCGCAATCAGGCAGCGCGCGTTGTCGGTGCCGTGCACATGCTGGCTCACGCCCATGCCCCACAAGATCATCGCGCTCTTCGCCTGCGCAAACGCCCGCGCCACCTCGCGCAGCGCCTCGGCCGGGATGCCGCACACCGGCGCCATGGCCTCGGGGCTGCAGCCCATCACATTGGCCTTGAGCGCCTCGAAATCGGTGGTGCGCTCCTGGATGAAAGCCTCATCCACCAGGCCCTCGTCGATCACCGTGTGGATCAGCGCATTGAGCATGGCCACGTCGGTGTCGGCCTTGAACTGCAGGGTGCGCCAGGCATGGCGGCCAATGTCGGTCACGCGCGGGTCGGCCAGCACGATTCTTGCCCCGCGCTGCGCCGCGTTCTTCATCCAGGTCGCTGCCACCGGGTGGTTGGCCGTGGGGTTGGAGCCGATCACGAAGATCAGCTCGGCATGCTCCACGTCGTTCACCGGGTTGCTCACCGCGCCCGAGCCCACCCCTTCGAGCAGCGCGGCCACGCTGGAGGCGTGGCACAGCCGGGTGCAATGGTCCACGTTGTTGCTGCCAAAGCCGGTGCGCACCAGCTTCTGGAACAGGTAGGCCTCTTCATTGCTGCCCTTGGCCGATCCAAAGCCCGCGAGCGCCTTGCGGCCGTGCGTGTCGCGCAGGTGCTTGAGCGTGCCCGCCGCCAGATCCAGCGCCTCGTCCCAGGTCGCTTCGCGGAAGGTGTCGCGCCAGTCGGCACCGTAAGGACGCACCTCCTTGGGCACGCCGGGCTTGCGGATCAGCGGCACCGTGAGGCGGTCCGGGTGGTGGGCGTAATCAAAACCAAAGCGCCCTTTCACGCACAGGCGGCCCTGGTTGGCCGGGCCGTCGCGGCCTTCCACACTGATGATCTTTTCATCGCGCACGTTGTAGGTGATGAGGCAGCCCACGCCGCAGAAGGGGCAGACCGAATCGACTTGGCGGTCCACCTTTTGCGAGCCGATGTGGGTCTTGGGGCTGAGCGCGCCCGTGGGGCAGGCCTGCACGCATTCGCCGCAGGCCACGCAGGTGCTCTCGGCCATGGGGTCGTCCAGGTCGAACACGATCTTGCTGTGCGCCCCGCGCAGCGCGTAGCCGATCACGTCGTTCACCTGCTCTTCGCGGCAGGCGCGCACGCAGCGGTTGCACTGGATGCACGCGTCGAGGTTCACGGCCATCGCCGGGTGGCTCAGGTCGGGCGCGGGCTGCTCGCGGCGCAGGGCCTTCAATGCGGGGCGCACGCTCACCCCCAGGCGGTCGGCCCAGGCGCTCAGCTCGCCGTGTTGGCCCGGTGTGTCAGGATTTTTAGAGTCAAAACAGCCTTCAGCGCTTACTGGATAAGCGCCATCAGCTATTAATTCATGAGCAAAAGGCGACGCATCGTTCCACTGGTAGCCCCCGTCCGGCATGTCGGACAGCAGCATCTCCAACACCATGTTCTGGCTCTTGCGCGCGCGCGCGCTCGCCGCCTGCACCTTCATGCCTTCGGTCGGTGCGCGGCAGCAGCTGGGCGCCAGCGTGCGCTCGCCTTCGATCTCCACCACGCAGGCGCGGCAGTTGCCGTCGGGCCGCAGGGCGTCGCTGTGGCACAGGCGCGGAATCTGCACGCCGTGGCGCTGCGCGGCCTGCAGGATGGTTTCGCCGGGCCGGGCCGTGACGGCCTGGCCGTCCAGCTCGAACGATGTGCAAGGGGGGGTGGTGCTGTTGCTCATGCCTGCACCTCGTGCGGGAAGTACTGCTGGATGCAGCGAATCGGGTTGGGCGCCGCCTGCCCCAGGCCGCAGATGGACGCGTCGCCCATCACCTGCGCCAGGTCGTCCAGCAGGTCGGTGTCCCACTGCGGTGCTTCCATCAGGGCCGCCGCCTTGGCCGTGCCCACGCGACAAGGGGTGCACTGGCCGCAGCTTTCGTGTTCAAAGAATCGCATCACGTTGAGAGCAGCGTCGCGCGCACGGTCATGCTGGCTGAGCACGATCACGGCGGCCGAGCCGATGAAGCAGCCATAGGGCTGCAGGGTGTCGAAGTCGAGCGGAACGTGGTTGAGACTGGCGGGCAGGATGCCGCCCGAGGCGCCGCCGGGCAGGTAGGCATACAGCTCGTGGCCGTCCAGCAGGCCGCCGCAGTATTCGTCGATGAGTTCCTGCACGGTGATGCCCGCCGGCGCCAGCTTCACGCCCGGGCGCTTCACGCGGCCGCTGACGCTGAAACTGCGCAGCCCCTTGCGGCCGTGGCGGCCAAAGCCGGCAAACCACTGCGGGCCGCGCTCCACGATGTCGCGCACCCAGTACAGGGTCTCGAAGTTGTGCTCCAGCGTGGGCCGCCCGAACAGGCCCACCTGCGCGATGTAGGGCGGGCGCATGCGGGGCTCGCCGCGCTTGCCTTCGATGCTCTCGATCATGGCCGACTCTTCGCCGCAGATGTAGGCCCCCGCGCCGCGGCGCAGCTCGATGTGGGGCAAGGGGCAGGGCGGCTGGGCGCGCAGCTCGTCGATGGCCTTTTGCAGCAGCGCGCGGCAACCGTGGTATTCGTCGCGCAGGTAGATGTAGATGGCCTCAGTGCCCACCACCTGGGCGGCGATGAGCACGCCTTCGAGAAAACGGTGCGGGTCGCGTTCCAGATAAGTGCGGTCCTTGAAGGTGCCGGGCTCACCTTCGTCGATGTTGACGGCCATCAGGCGTGGCGCGAGCTGATCCCGCACGATGCGCCACTTGCGCCCCGCCGGGAAGCCCGCGCCACCCAGGCCGCGCAGGCCCGAGTCCTCCATGGCCGCGAGCACCGCCTCGGCGTCCATCTCGCCGTTGACCAGCGCGGCAGCCGTCTGGTAGCCGCCATGGGCACGGTAGGTAGCCAGGTCGGTGTGGGCGGGGCTGACTTCGCCGGGCGGCGTGGGGATGCTTTTCTCCGCCAGCGCCGCAACATCAAAATTGATAGCTACCAGCGCTTGTGAGTGGCGCGCAAGAGCCCTTTTTGGCTTGGATTCCACCACCTCCAGCACGGAATCGACCGTGGCGTGTGGCACCGGGCACTGGTGCACCACGGCCACGGGGGCCTGCTCGCAGCGGCCCACGCAGGGCACGGGCACCACCTGCACTTCGCCGTGGCCGGCCGTACGCAGGCGCTCAGGCAGCGCAGCCAGCAGCTCGCGCGCACCCGCCAGGCTGCAGCTCAGGCTGTCGCACACGCGCAGCACCAGGCGCGGGGCCACAGCATCCTCGCCGCGCACGATGTTGAAGTGGTGATAGAAGCTCGCCACCTCGTACACCTCGGCCATCGGCAGGTTCATCTGCCGGGCCAGCGCCACCAGGTGCCGGTCGTGCAGCACGCCAAAGTGGTCGTTCAGGCGGTGCAGATATTCAATGAGCAGGTCACGCCGATACCCATCGGCTGGGCGCGGGCCCAGCAGCTGCGCCACCTCGGCCATGGCCGCGTCTTCGGGCTGGCGGCCCTTCAGGCGGCTTTTGCGGCGGATGCGCTCGCGCAGGTCGTTGACCGACACGGCAGCGACAACGGTGGCGGAGGAGGCTTCGGGGGCAAGGTGCATGGACCGGGGGCGCGGGGGCGTTGTGGTGTATGAAGGCGCCTGCAAAGGCCAGGCGCGCCGCCGCAGTGTCGGCCAGCGACTCCTGCGGCGTCAAATTGCCGATGCACATGGTGCGATCACAAAAACAAATGAAACGGCGCGATGTGCGCAGGCCTGCAAATCACCTGTCGCCGCCTCGGCGGAGGGCGGTCGGGGGTCAGTGCGCGGCCAGCAACCCGCTGTGCGCGGCGGCATGCTGCAGCCACCCCGGGTCTTGTGCCAGCGCCAGCGCCGCATCCAGCGCGCGCGTGGGCTGCACCTGGCGGTGCGACATGAAGCCGATGGGCGTGGTCAGCACCGGGCCGGTCAGCGGCAGCGCCTCCAACCCGTCGTGCCCGCGCACGGCGTCGACCAGCGCGCCCGGCAGCACGCTGCACACATCGCCTGCCACCACGCTCAGCGCCAGGGTCAGCACCGAGTCCGTCTCCATGGCCGGGCGCACCGTGGCGCCGGCGCTGCGAAACGCGCCATCCACCAGGCTGCGGTTGTGCATCTCGGGGGTGAGCAGGCACAGCGGCAGCTTTGCCGCATCGGCCCAGGCCAGGGGCGGGCCGATCTGCAGGCCGCGCGCGGCGCTCTGGCGGGCCGCCGCAGGCGCGCGGCGCAGCAGAAAGTAATGCTCCACATACTGCGGCCAGGCCTTGAGCGGCCCGCCGCGCGCGGGCATGCGTTCGGTGTAGCCCAGGGCCAGGTCCAGCGCAATGCTCTCCAGCCCCGCCTCCAGCGCCTGTGAACTCATCGACAGCGCCACCGGCACGATGCCCGGGTACCGCGCCTGCAGCTGCGCCGCAAACCGCGCCAGGATGGGCATGGCCGTGGGCACCGCGCCGAGACGCAGCGTGCCGCGCGGGTGGGCGGCGTCGCTTCGCAAGTCCTGCTGCAGCACCTGGTGCTCGTGCAGCATGCGCTGGGCCGTGGCCAGCACCCGCTCGCCCTCGGGCGTGAAGCCCTCAAAACTGCGGCCCCGGCGCACCACCACCACGCCAAATTCACCCTCCAGCGCCCGCAGCGCGTTGGACAGCGCAGGCTGCGTGATATGGCAGGCCGCCGCCGCCCGCCCAAAGTGCCGGTGCTCGTGCAACGCCACCAGGTAGCGCAGGGAGGCGAGCAGGTTCATGGGGTCAGGCGCCGCTCGGTGGCGATGGCCCGTCGCCCGTCAGCTCACGCTCGATCTGCTCGATGCTGGGCAGGCTGGTCTGCAATTCGGCAGGCAGGGATTCGAGCAGCTTGTATTCGGCAACGCCCATGGGTTGGGATTTGTCGCCCAAGGCGTACTCGGCCACCACCTTGTTTTTGGTCTTGCACAGCAACAGGCCAATGGTGGGGTTATCGTGCTCGCTCTTGATCTGGCGATCTACGGCGGTGAGGTAGAAGCCCAGTTGGCCCAGGTGTTCGGGCTTGAACTTGCCGGCCTTGAGTTCGATCACGACGTAGCAGCGAAGTTTGAGGTGATAGAACAGCAGGTCGATGAAGAATTCGTCTCCCCCCACGTCCAGCAGCACCTGCCGACCTACGAAGGCGAAACCCGCACCCAGCTCCAGCAGGAATTCCGTGACGTGCTTGACCAGAGCGCCTTCGATTTCGCGCTCGTGCGCCTCGTCAGACAGACCCAGAAAGTCGAAACGGTAAGGGTCTTTCAATGACTCCCGAGCCAAGTCCGACTGCGGCTGTGGCAAGCGGGTCTCGAAATTGGTGACCGCCTTGCCGCTGCGCTCCAGCCGCCGGGTTTCTATGTGGATGTTCAACACATTGCGCGACCAGCCGTGCGCGATGGCGCTTTGTGCATAGGCCAGCCGCAGCTCGGGGTCCTTCAGCTGAGTCAGCAGCACCAGGTTGTGGCCCCAGGGCAATTGTCCAACAGCCTGTTGGACAATTGCCGCATCCGGCCAAGCCTGCGCAAACGCGCGCATGTACATGAGGTTGGCGCGGGAAAAGCCCTTCATCGCGGGAAAGGCCGCCCGCAAATCCTGCGCCAGCCGGTCAATCACCTTCGCGCCCCAGCCTTGCTCAGCCTGGCGCTGCAGGATGTCGCGGCCGATCTGCCAGTACAGCAGCACCAGCTCACGGTTCACCGCCAGCGTGGCCCGCTGCTGCGCGGTGTGGATGCGACCCTTCAGGTCGGCCAGCCAGTCGGCATAGCCATTGGGCGGGTCCATCAGGCCGACAGGTTGCTCGCTCATGGCTGCATTTTTCACAGTTTTTTGGCGCCCAACGCTTATCCATCAAGCGAATGCAGCTATTGATTCAATAGCATCTCAAGTATTTTTGCTGATGGAGATCGTGGGGAACTTGCTCGAGAAATCCTTGGCCTGCTGGGCAATCTTCACCGCCACGTCGCGCGCCACCTTCTTGTAGATGGCGGCGACTTCGCCGTCCGGGTCGGCCACCACGGTGGGCTTGCCGCTGTCGGCCTGCAGGCGGATGCTCATGTTCAGCGGCAGCGCGCCCAGGTAGTCCATGCCATAGTCGGCCGCCATCTTCTTGCCGCCATCGGCGCCAAAGATGTGTTCCACATGGCCGCAATTGCTGCACACGTGCGCCGCCATGTTCTCGACGATGCCCAGGATGGGCACGCCCACCTTCTCGAACATCTTGATGCCCTTCTTGGCGTCGAGCAGGGCGATGTCCTGCGGGGTGGTGACGATGACGGCGCCGGTCATGGGCACGCGCTGGCTCAGGGTGAGCTGGATGTCGCCGGTGCCGGGCGGCATGTCGATGATGAGGTAGTCCAGGTCCTTCCAGTTGGTCTGGCGCAGCAGCTGCTCCAGCGCCTGCGTGGCCATGGGGCCGCGCCAGATCATGGCTTCGTCCTGGTCCACCAGAAAGCCGATGGACATGACCTGCACGCCGTAGTTTTCGAGCGGCTCCATGGTCTTGCCGTCCTCGCTCTCGGGGCGGCGACTGATGCCCAGCATCATGGGCTGGCTGGGGCCGTAGATGTCGGCGTCGAGCACGCCCACGCTGGCGCCCTCGGCGGCCAGCGCCAGCGCGAGGTTGGCGGCCGTGGTGCTTTTGCCCACGCCGCCCTTGCCCGAAGCCACGGCGATGATGTTCTTGACCTGGGGCAGCAGCTGCACGCCGCGCTGCACGGCGTGCGCAATCACCTTGGTGGTGATGTTGACCGACACGTTGCCGACCCCGGCCACGCCCTTGGCCGCAGCCACGAGGCTGCGGCGCAGCTCGGGCACGAGGCTCTTGGCGGGGTAGCCCAGCTCCACGTCAAAGGCCACATCGCCGCCGCTGATCTGCAGATTGCGCAGGGCACGTGCGCTCACGAAATCCTTGCCCGTGTGCGGGTCTTTCACACCGGCCAACGCGGCCAGCAGGTCTTGTTCGGTGACAGCCATTCCATTCACTCCTGTGGGGCCGGTAGTCTATTCGGTGGCCGCCGCCCCCGGCGCGTGAAGGACAATGCGCGCCGTCTCCCACCGCAAAGGACCCCCGTGAAATTCAAGATGGCCGAAAAATCATTGTTCGCCGTGCTGCTGCGCTCGCCGTGGTGGATCAGCTTTGCGGTGGTGGGCCTCATCGTTCTCGCGTCCGGCGCGCTGCTGCCCAAGGAATATTTCGTGGTGGGCGCGCTGGCGGGGTTTCCGATCTTCGTGGTGGGCTGCATTGCCGCATGGCGCCAGCTGCGCGCCCCCAGCCCGGCCAAGGTGGCCGAGATGCTGGGCGCCGTCAACAGCATGCCCTGGCGCAGCTTTGCCGACACCCTGGCCGCCGCCTGGGAGCGCGACGGCTGCACGGTGGAGCGCCTTGCCGGCAGCGGCGCGGCCGACCTGGCCCTGACGCGGGGCACCACCACCACCCTGGTCAGCGCCCGCCGCTGGAAGGCCGCCACCCACGGCGTGGAGCCCCTGCGCGAGCTGCACGCTGCCATGCAGGCGCGCGATGCTTCCGCCGGGGTCTACGTGATCACGCAGGGCCAGCTCAGCGACAACGCGCGCATTTTTGCGCGCGACCACGGCATTGCGGTGCTGCAGGACGACGGCGTGGCGCGCCTGCTGCTGAACCAGCGCGGCTGAAAAATAGGGCCGCCCCGGCGCCCAGGCCGCCACCCCGGGTTTTCCCATCTGGCGCATACCCGGGCACCGCACACACTCGGTGCCATCCCCGCCTTGGCCCGCACCGCCCGCACAGCCCGCACAATGCCCACCGCCGACCCCACCGCGCCCCCAGCCCCCTCACCGTCGTCGGCCGCACCCGGCACGCCCGCCACCGGCCTGCTGCTCACGGGCGGCGGGGCCCGGGCGGCCTACCAGGTGGGGGTGCTGGAGGCCATCGCCGACCTGCGCAATGCCTGCGGCGCAGGCGACGGGCCCAACCCCTTTCCCATCATCACCGGCACCTCGGCCGGTGCGATCAACGCGGCGGCACTGGCCTGCGGGGCCGACCACTTCGACCGCGCCGTGCGCCGCATCGCCCGCGTGTGGCGCCAGTTCCACGCCAGCCAGGTGTATGGCGCCGATTCGCTCAGCGTGATGCGCAGCGGCGCGCGCTGGCTCACGCTGCTGTCGATGGGCTGGGCCCTGGCGCGCTGGCGGCGCATGCGGCCCCGCTCGCTGCTGGACAACGCACCGCTTGAAAGGCTGCTGGTCAAGATGGTGCCGCTGGTGCGCCTTCCGCGGCTGATCCGCAAGGGCCACCTGACCGCGCTCGCGGTCACGGCGTCCAGCTACAGCTCGGGCGAGCACGTCACCTTTTTCGAGACCGCCTCGCCCGTCAAGCCCTGGGTGCGCTCGCAGCGCAAGGCGGCCAGCGACCGCATCACGCACGAGCATTTGCTCGCATCGTCCGCCATTCCCTTCATCTTTCCGGCCAAGGGCCTGGAAGTGGACGGGCACACCGAATACTTTGGCGACGGCTCGATGCGCCAGTCGGCCCCCATCGCACCCGCCATCCACCTGGGGGCCGAGCGCATCCTGGTGATCGGCGCGGGACGCATGCACGAGCCCAAGGGCGATGCCGCCGCCAACCCCACGCCCAACTACCCCACGCTGGCGCAGATTGCGGGGCACGCGCTGTCCAACATCTTCCTGGACGCGCTGGCGGTGGACGTGGAGCGTGTGCAGCGCATCAACCAGACCCTGTCGCTGATCCCGCCCGAAGTCCGCGCCCACAGTGCGCTGCGCCCCATCGAGCTGCTGGTCATCGCCCCCTCGCAGCGGCTGGACGCCGTGGCCGCCCGGCATGTGGGCGACCTGCCGCGCCCGGTGCGCGCCATGCTGGGCGCGCTGGGCGTCACGTCCAACATGGCCGACGTGCGCGGCGCGGCGCTGGCCAGCTATCTGCTGTTTGAACGCAACTACACGCAAGAGCTGATCGCCCTGGGCCGCGCCGACACCCTGGCCATGCGCAGCGAGGTGTGCCGGTTTTTTGGCTGGACGGACACCGGTGCGCAAGTGCAGATGCGGCACCACGGCTGAAATCGGGCTCTGGCCGCCCGCGCGACGCGGGTGCGCGGCACGACCGCCTAAAATCGCGGGTTCCGCCCGATCTAGCCGCATCCCCCATGACGTCCCCCGCCCGCAAACTCTTCGTCACCACCGCCCTGCCGTATGCCAACGGCAATTTCCACATCGGCCACATCATGGAATACATCCAGGCGGACATCTGGGTGCGGTTCCAGCGCATGCAGGGCCATGCGGTGAATTTTGTGGGGGCCGACGACACCCACGGCGCACCCATCATGATTGCCGCCGAAAAGGCCGGCAAGACACCCCAGCAGTTCGTGGCCGACATCGCGGCGGGGCGCCAGCAGTACCTGGACGGCTTTCACATCAGCTTTGACAACTGGCACAGCACCGACGCGCCCGAAAACCACGACCTGGCCCGCCAGATCTACCGCGACCTGCGCGACCGCGCCGACGGCAGCCTGATCGAGGTGCGCACCATCGAACAGTTCTTCGACCCCGAGAAGAACATGTTCCTGCCCGACCGCTACATCAAGGGCGAATGCCCCAAGTGCCACGCCAAGGACCAGTACGGCGACAACTGCGAGGTATGCGGCACGGTGTATGCGCCCACCGACCTGATCAACCCCTACTCGGCCCTGTCGGGCGCCAAGCCCGAGCTGAAGAACTCCGAGCACTTCTTCTTCAAGCTGTCGGACCCGCGCTGCGTGGAGTTCCTCGAAAAGTGGACGCAGGACGGCAAGCTGCAGCCCGAGGTGGCCAACAAGATCAAGGAATGGTTCACCGTCCGCACCAACCCCGACGGCACCACCAGCGAAGGCCTGGGCGACTGGGACATCAGCCGTGATGCGCCCTATTTCGGCATCGAGATCCCCGATGCGCCGGGCAAATACTTCTACGTGTGGCTGGACGCGCCTGTGGGCTACCTCGCCTCGCTGAAGAACCTGCTGGAAAAGCGCGGCGAGAGCTACGACGCCTACATGGCCGACCCGGCCATGGAGCAGTACCACTTCATCGGCAAGGACATCGTCACCTTCCACACCCTGTTCTGGCCCGCCATGCTGCACTTCAGCGGCCGCAAGACGCCCGACAACGTGTTCGTGCACGGCTTCCTCACGGTGAACAACGGCGAGAAGATGAGCAAGAGCCGCGGCACGGGCCTGGATCCGCTCAAGTACCTCAGCCTGAACATGAACGCCGAATGGCTGCGCTACTACTTGGCCGCCAAACTGAGCGCACGCAACGAAGACATCGACTTCAACGCCGAAGACTTCATGCTGCGGGTGAACAGCGACCTGATCGGCAAGTACGTGAACATTGCCAGCCGCGCGGCAGGCTTTTTGACCAAGCGGTTTGAGGGCAAGCTGACCAGCGACTTTGGCACCACGGGCAGCGCCCTGCTGGCCGAGGTGCGCGGCGCCAGCGACACGCTGGCGCAGCTGTACGAAGCGCGCGAGTATGGCAAGGCCACGCGCGAAATCATGCTGTTGGCCGACAAGGTCAACGCGTACGTGGACCAGAACAAGCCGTGGGACCTGGCCAAGGACGCCGCCAACAATGAAGCCCTGCACCAGGTGTGCTCGGTGTTGATCAACACGTTTGCCACCCTCACCCGCTACCTCGCCCCCGTCTTGCCCGGGCTGGCGCAAGCCGTGCAAGGCTTTGTGGGCGTGAGCATGCAGCAATGGAACGTGACCGGCGACGTGCAGGCCATAGCGCCTTACCAGCACCTGATGCAGCGCGTGACGCCCGAGCAGCTTGAAGCACTTTTTGAGCCCCCAGCGCTTTCTGCACAAGCCTCGGCAGCTACAGAAACAGTAGCAATCTCTGCCCCCGGCGGCGAAGAGCTGGCCCCCACCATCACCATCGACGACTTCACCAAGATCGACCTGCGCATTGCGCTGATCGTGAACTGCGAGCCGGTGGAGGGCTCCACCAAGCTGCTGCGCCTGACGCTGGACGTGGGCGAAGGCCGCCACCGCAATGTCTTTTCAGGCATTGCCAGCGCCTATCAGCCTGCCGACCTGATCGGCAAACACACCGTGATGGTGGCCAACCTGGCGCCGCGCAAGATGAAATTCGGCATCAGCGAAGGCATGGTGCTGGCCGCCAGCCATGGTGACGAGAAGGCCCACCCCGGCATCTATGTGCTGAACCCCTGGCCGGGCGCCACGCCGGGCATGCGGGTGCGCTGACGGGAACGGCTCAGGGGCCGGCTGTCATGGCGGTCTGATCCCGGTGGGGTGCCGCCCCGCCGCTTGGCCAGCCCCGCCTGCCCAGAGGGCATTGCGGGGCCCGCACGCGCACCGGGCTATGATGGCGCCCCACCCCCTCCTCCACGCCTTTTCTCCGGCATCTCCATGCGCCGACTGCTCGCGGTCATTCTTCTGTGGTCCGTTATCTGCCAGGCCTTCGGCGCGCCCCGCCTGGCCGGGTTCGGCCATGACGGGGCATTCGACGCAAGCCATGTGCAGATGCACGTGCAGGGTGCCGCGCACCACCACGATGACGAAGGCCTGGCGCACCAGGACGACTCCCAGGAATCGCTGGTGCACATGCTGTCGGACGGTGGCCCGAGCAGCGCCGCGCTCCTGCCCTGCCCGCAGTTCTCCCTGTCCTTTACCCCCACACCCGCGCCTGCAGTAGCGGCGCACGCTCTCGGCCCGCCGCCCTACCTGGACGGCCTGCGGCGCCCACCCCGAACGACTTCCTGACCCCGACGAGCCCCCTGCCCTCCCGCTGGAGCGCAGGGATCTTCATCGGCGCGGCAGGCCGCAGACGCGGCCACGCAGCGGTGCCCATGCAGCGGCCTGCCGCCCTCGATCCATCAGGAACATCGTGATTCTTTGTATTCCCGTACCTGCGGCCCGCCTGGCTGCCGGTGCAATGCTGGGCTGGGCCCTGGCAGGCACTGCCACGGCCCAGTCTGTGCCCGCACGGCTGCCCCTCGACACGGCATCCGTCAGCCCCGGCAGCCCGGCCACGCTGGCACAGGCCACCGAGGCGGCCTGGCGGCGCGCATCGCAGTCGCGCGAGGTGGACAGCCAGGCGCGGCGCGCCGAGGCCCAGCGCACCGCCGCCGCCAGCCTGTGGCCGACGCCGCCTGCGCTCGAACTCTCCCACCGCAGCGACCGCTGGCAGACCGACGCCGGGCGCAAGGAAACCGAGGCGGCCGTGTCGTGGCCGCTGTGGCTGCCCGGGCAGCAGCGGGCCCAGGCCGCCGTGGCCGACGCCGATGGCGCCCTGGCACAGGCCGCCGCACCCGCGGGCCGCCTGCACCTGGCCGGCCGGGTGCGCGAAGCCGCCTGGGCGCTCCACGGTCAGCGGCTGGAAACAGAACTCGCGCAGGCGCAGCTCCGCCACCTGCAGGCGCTTGCCGACGATGTGGACCGCCGGGTGCGGGCCGGCGATCTGGCGCCCGCCGATGCGCTGGCAGCCCGGTCGGAAGTGCTGGCGGCCGAGTCGGCACTGGGCGTCGCACGCCAGCGCCAGGCGGAGGCGGTAGCCACGTGGAAGCTGCTGACCGGACTGGATGACATCCCGACGCTCGACCCCGGCCACCCACCGGCCGCACCGGCGCAGATCGCCCCCGACCAGCACCCGGACGCACAACTGGCGGCGCTCGTCGTCGAACGGGCACGCCGGCGGCTGGATCTGCTGGAGACAACCCGGCGCGACCCGGCGGAGCTGCGGGTCAGCATCCGGCAGGACCTGCCGGGGCGGGGCGACTCCGCGCAAAACAGCCTGGGCCTGGGCATCCGCATCCCCCTGGGGACCGCCGGCCGCAACGAGCCCCTGCGCGCGGCTGCGCTGGGCGATCTGGACGTGGCCGAAACGGCACAGCAGCGCACGCTGGAGCGGCTGGCGGCCGAGGCAGCGACGGCGCACTTGGCGGTGCGCGCAGCCGCGCAGCAGATGGATGGCGAGGACCGCCGCGCGGCCCTGCTGCATGAGCGCGCGGCCCTCGTGGAGCGGTCGTTCAAGGCCGGCGAAACACCGCTGCCCGACCTGCTGCGCGCCCTGTCCGCAGCCGCGCAGGCCGACATCAGCCGCGCGCGCCACCGGGCCGCCTGGGGCCTCGCCCAGGCCCGTCTTCAACAAGCTTCTGGAATCCTCCCATGACGACACGGTTCAACTGTCCTTCTTCTTGTGGCGTGTGGCCCCGCATGGCCGCGTGGTGCGCCGCCTGGCTGCTGTGCGGCAGCGCGGCCTGGGCATCGCCCGGCGCCCATGGCCCCAATGGCGAACACCTGGACGCGCCCGGCCAGGCGGCCGCCAGCACCGGCGCCGCGCCGCGGTTCGAGGCGCAATCCGACACCTTCGAGCTGGTTGGCCGTCTGCAAGGCGGCGAGCTTTCGATCCTGATCAACCGCTTTGCCACCAACGAACCCGTGCTCCATGCCCAGGTCGAGGTGGAGTCCGGCGCACTCAAGGCCGCAGCGACATTCCATGCCGACATGGGTGACTACGCCGTGGACGACGAGGCCATGCTCAAGCAGCTGGCGACGGCTGGCGAGCACTCCCTCATCGTCACGGTGCTGGCGGGGCCGGACAGCGATCTGCTGGATGCCACCCTCCAGGTCGCCAGCCCTGCACCGCAGGCCGGCGATCACGGACATGGACATGAACTGCCCCGCGCGGCCTGGGCCCTTGGCGTTCTGGCGGTACTGGCGTTGCTGGCATTGCTGGCGGCAGCCGCATGGCGCCTGGGCCGTTCGCGCACGGCGTCCACCTCGACTTAGCACGGAGGTGCGCTGTGACCTTTTTGATGCCAACACGCCGGTTCAACACGATGCCCAAATCCCTCTTCGCCGCAGCCGCAGCCGCAACCGCGGCCGCCTTCGCGCTGACGCTGTCCATGCCGGCCCTGGCCGCGCCCGGCGCCCACGGGCCCAATGGCGAGCACCTGGATGCCCCTGCCGCCGCCCGTGTGGACGGACTGGCGCGCCTGCCGGACGGCAGCGTCCAGGTGCCCATGCTCGCGCAGCGGCGCCTTGGCATCCGCACGCAGCTCACACCGGAATCCGAGGCCGCTGCCACGGTGGAACTGCCCGGGCGCGTGGTGGTGGACCCGAACGCCAGCGGGCGGGTCCAGGCCATCCACGGCGGCCGCATCGAAGCGGGTCCGCGCGGGCTGCCCGTGGCGGGCCAGGCCGTGCGCCAGGGCGATGTGCTGGCCTATGTGGCCCACCACGCCGACCCGTATGCGCAGGCCAACCAGCAGGCCCAGCTGGCCGAACTGCGCAGCAGCCGCGACCTGGCCGCGCAGCGGGTGCAGCGGTTGCAGGGCCTCGAAGGCACGGTGCCCCGCAAGGACATCGAGGCCGCCCGCGCCGAACTGCAAAGCCTCACGGCCCGGGAGAAAAGCATCGGCGCGAGCCTGGGCACGCGCGAGCCCCTGCGGGCACCGGTCTCCGGCGTCATCGCCCGGGCCGACGCCACCATCGGCCAGGTGGTGGAAGCGCGCGACGTGCTGTTCGAGGTCATCGATCCCGCGCGGGTGCTGGTGGAAGCCACGACGGCCGATCCCACCCTCCCCCATCGCGCCGGGGACGCGCACCTGCAGGGTGTGGAGGGCGTCCGGCTGCAATGGATCGGCGCGGCGCGCAGCCTGCGCGATGGCGTGCTGCCGATGACCTACCGGGCTGTCGCCCAGGCACCGGGCGCGGCCCTGCCGCTGGCAATCGGCCAGCCCGTCACCGTGGTGGCCACGCTCAAGGAGCGGATCCGGGGCTTGGTGCTGCCGGCGCAGGCCGTGGTGCGCAACAGCGCCAATGAGCCCATCGTCTGGATCAAGTCCGGGGCCGAGCGCTACATTCCGCAGCCGGTGCAGTACCGGGCGCTGGACGCCACCACCGTGGTGGTGACCCAGGGGCTGGGGGCCGACAACCGCGTGGTGGTGCAGGGTGCGCCGCTGATCGCGCAGATCCGCTGAACGGAGCCGACGCAATGTTCAACTGGATCGTACGAAACAGCCTGCACAACCGCCTGTTCGTGCTGGCGGTGGCCGCGCTGCTGCTGGCCTATGGAGCCATCGTCGCGTGGCGCACGCCGGTCGATGTGTTTCCCGACCTCAACAAGCCCCTGGTCACGGTGCTGACCGAAGCGGGCGGCATGGCGCCGGAAGAGGTGGAGCAGCTGGTGACCTTTCCGCTGGAGACGGCGCTCAACGGCATGCCGGGCGTGACGCGGGTGCGCTCGACCTCGGGGGTGGGCCTGTCCATCCTCTACGCCGAATTTGACTGGGGCACGGACATCTACCGCAACCGCCAGCTGGTGGCGGAGCGCCTGGGCCTGGTGCGCGAGCAACTGCCCGCCGGGATCACGCCGGTCATGGGGCCGGTGTCTTCCATCATGGGCGAGGTGATGCTCATTGCCATCCCGCTGGCTGCCGCTGACGGGAAGGCGGCAACGGCAGCAGTCGCCGCCACGCCGATGCAGGCGCGCGAATACGCCGACTTCGTGCTGCGCCCGCGGCTGCTGTCGATCCCGGGCGTGTCTCAGGTGATCCCGATTGGCGGCGAGGTGCGGCAGCTGCGGGTGGAGCCAGACACGGCCCGGATGGCGCAGTTCGGGGTCACCCTCACGCAGATCGAGCAGGCCCTGCGGGGGTTTGCGGGCAATGCGGGCGGCGGGTTCATCGACCTCAACAGCCGCGAGTACCTGATCCGGCACATCGGCCGCACGAACCGCATCGAGGACCTGCAGGGCGTGGCCGTGGCGTGGAAGGACGGCCGGCCCATCCTGCTGGAGCTGGTGGCCCAGGTGCGCTTCGCCGCGGCGATGAAGCGGGGCGACGCGGGCTACAACGGCACGCCCGCCGTCATCGTCAGCGTGCAAAAGCAGCCTGCAGCCGACACCGTGCAGATCACGCGTGCCATTGAAGCGGCGCTGGCAGACCTGCGGCAGGGGCTACCCGCCGGGCTGGCCGCGCCCACCGTGCTGTTCCGGCAGGCGGACTTCATCGAGGCATCCATCGGCAACGTGACCGAAGCGCTGCGCGACGGGGCCATCATGGTGGCCATCGTGCTGTTCGCATTCCTGCTGTCGGCGCGCACCACGCTGATCTCCCTCGTCGCCATTCCCTTGTCACTGGCCGTCACGGCCCTGGTGTTCCGGTGGCTGGACCAGTCCATCAACGTCATGACGCTGGGGGGGTTGGCCATTGCCATCGGCGAGCTGGTGGACGATGCCGTGGTCGACGTGGAAAACATCCTGCGCCGGCTCCAGCAGAACCGCGCCCTGGGCCAGCCGCTGCCAACGCTGGAGGTGGTGCGCCGCGCCAGCGTGGAGGTCCGCTCGGGCATTGTCTATGCCACGGCCATCGTGGTGCTGGTGTTCGTGCCGCTGTTTGCGCTGCCGGGCATCGAGGGGCGGCTGTTCACGCCGCTGGGCATCGCTTACATCGTGTCCGTGCTGGCGTCCATGCTGGTGTCCATGACGGTCACCCCGGTGCTCAGCTTCTACCTGCTGCCGCGAATGAGGCGGCTGGGCCATGGCGACAGCGCGCTGGTGTCCTGGCTCAAGCGCACCGATGCCAGGGTCTTGGCGTGGTCGTTTCCCCGGGCCCGCGCACTGATGGCTGCGGCGGCGCTAGCCGTGGCGCTGGCCGCTGCCAGCGTGCCGTTCTTTCCCCGCGCCTTCCTGCCCGCATTCAACGAGGGTTCGCTGGTGCTGGGCATGGTGTTCAACCCAGGCACGGCCCTGGCCGAGGCCAACCGCATGGGCGCTCTGGCCGAGGCACTGATCGCCGAGGTCCCCGAAGTCACACAGGTCGGCCGCCGCACCGGCCGCGCCGAGCTGGACGAGCACGCCGAGGGCGTGCACTCCGCCGAGATCGACGTGGACCTGAAGCGGTCCGCGCGCGACCGCGAAGCGGTGATGGCGGACATCCGGGCCCGCCTGGCGGTGCTGCCGGCACAGGTGGCCATCGGCCAGCCCATCTCGCACCGGCTGGATCACCTGCTGTCGGGCGTGCGGGCGCAGATCGCGCTCAAGATCTTCGGTGACGACACCGACACCCTGCGCGGCCTGGCCGAACAGATGCGCCAGGGGCTCGCCGGCGTGCCAGGCCTGGTCGATCTGACCGTGGAAAAGCAGGTGCTGATCCCGCAGATCACCGTGCGCCTGGACCACCGCCGGGCCGCGCAGATGGGGCTGTCGCCGGGCGAAGCGATCCGCGTGCTGCAGGCGCTGACCGACGGCGCGCACGGCGCGCAGATCGTGGACGGGATGCGGCGCTATGAACTGGTGATGCGCCTGCCCGATGGCAAGCGCAGCCCGCAGGACCTGGAGCGCACGCTCATCGACACGCCGGCCGGGCAGATTCCCGTTTCGGCCATCGCCTCGGTCCGCGAGACCGACGGCCCCAACCAGATCGGCCGCGAGAACGGGCGCCGCCGCATCGTCGTCTATGCCAACACGGACGGCTCGGACATGGGGCGCATCATCACGGACATTCGCGCCGTGATGGGCAGCACCCCGCTGCCGCCCGGCACCTTTCTGAGCCTGGAGGGCCAGTTCCAGGCCCAGGAGCAGGCCACGCAGCTGATCGTGGGGTTGTCGCTTATCTCGCTGACGATGATCTTTCTGGTGCTGTACGTGCGCTATCAGTCGGCGGTGCTGGCGGCCATCATCATGGCCAACATCCCGCTGGCGCTGATTGGCAGCGTGGCGGCCATGTGGCTGGCCGAGGTGAGCCTGTCGGTTGCCTCCATGGTGGGCTTCATCACGCTGGCCGGCATCGCCACGCGCAACGGCATCCTCAAGGTCAGCCACTACATCAACCTGTGCAAGTTCGAAGGCGAGACCTTCGGCCGGGCGATGATCGTGCGCGGCTCGCTGGAGCGCCTGACACCCGTGCTGATGACGGCCCTCGTGGCGGCGTTTGCGCTGACCCCGCTGCTGCTGGCCGCCGACGCGCCCGGCAAGGAGATCCTGCACCCGGTGGCGGTGGTGATCTTTGGCGGGCTGGTGAGCTCGACCCTGCTCGACACCCTGCTCACGCCGGTGATGTTCTGGCGCTTCGGTGAACGCGCCACGCGGCGCCTGATCGAAACCCCCACACCCGCCGGGAGCGAGGTAGCCGGCCAGGAGGCGTACTGATGCCGCGCTGTGCCACCGCCCCCCTTCCCGCAGTTTCCCAAGGCCCGGGCGCGCTGCCTGTCGAAGCGCGCCGTCACCCCCCCCTGAACCCACCGAAGGACACACCATGAACCCCAACACCTCCATCACCCGTTGGCTCGCCGCCGCCGCACTGGCGGCTGCGTCGCTGGCGGGCGCGCCAGCCGCCCTCGCCCACGGCACCGCCAAGCCCGCACATGGCGGCGTGGTGCAGGCCGCCTCGGACCTGTCGTTTGAACTGGTGACCACCCCCGGCGGCGCCGCGATCTACGTCGTCGATCACGACAAGGAGGCGGATGCGTCCCGCTTTGGCGGCAAGCTGACCGTGCTGACCGGCAGCGAAAAGTCCGAAGCCCCGCTGAAGGCGGCGGGCGGCAACAAGCTGGAAGCGACGGGCATCGCCCTGGCCAAGGGGAGCAAGGTGGTGGCATCGATCACCACCCCCGCCAAGAAGACCGTCACGGTCCGCTTCACGGTGAAGTGAGGCACCATGCAGCGCGGCTCAAGGCACCTTCCGGCCCTGCGCGGCGGCCTGCTCGCCCTGCTGGCCGCGGCCCTGTTTGGCATCAGCACGCCGCTGGTGCAGCGACTCGGCGCGGGCCTCGGCGCGTTCACCACCGCGGCGCTGCTGTACGCAGGGGCTGCGGCGGTGGGTCTGCTGTCGCTGCGCTCGGCATCGCAGGAAGCCCGGCTGCAACGGGCCGATGCCCCCCGCCTGCTGGCCATGGCGGGGTTTGGCGCCGCACTGGGGCCGGTAGCCCTGGCCTGGGGCCTGCAGCACACCAGCGGCACCAGCGCCTCGCTCATGCTCACGCTGGAGGCGCTGTTCACCGCCATGCTGGCCTGGCGGCTGTACGGCGAAACCATGGACCGCCGCGTGTGGGCGGCCATGATCCTGCTGCTGGTCGGCGGCATGGCGCTGGTCATGGACCAGGGCCTGCAGGGCGGCGTGCAATTGCTGGGCCTGCTGGCAGTGTTGCTGGCCACCGTGGCCTGGGGTGTGGACAACACCTTGTCGCGGGGCCTTGCCGAACGCGATCCCAGCCAGGTCGTGATGGCCAAGGCCCTGCTCGGCGCGGCGGCGACGGCACTGCTGGCGGCGCTGTCCAGCGAACCCTGGCCCCCTGCCCTGGCCGCACTGGGCCTGTTGGCCGTGGGCGCGACCGGCTATGGGCTGAGCCTGCGGTTCTACCTGCTGGCGCAAAGGGCCTTTGGCGCGGCGCGCACGGGCTCGGTGTTTGCATTTGCACCGTTCATCGGCGCTGCCGTGGCCTTCGCGTGGGGCGAGCGTTCTGCCGGCTGGCTGCTGGTGCTGGGCGGCGGCCTGATGCTGGCGGGGGTGCTGTTTCACCTGGCCGAGAACCACACGCACGAACACACGCACGAACCCATGGACCACGAGCATGCCCACCGCCATGACGACGGCCACCACACGCACACCCATGCCGTGACGCCGACCGGCAGCCACAGCCACCGGCACACGCATGCGCCTGTCACGCACAGCCACCCCCACGCCCCCGACGCGCACCACCAGCACCGGCATTGAGTGACCGGTCGCCAGAAGCCAGCCCAGCCCCAGCCGACCCCGATGCAAGGCAAATTCCGACAAACGCAGCACCGCTGCAGAGGGTCAATAAGGCTATGGAGGCTCGGCGCCGCGATGCTTGCATTGCGACACGCGCGGTCCGCGCGATCCGCGCGCATGGCTGAGCCGATTGCAACCTTCTGCAGTAGCGTCCCCGCATTCTTGCCGGGCCTGCCGCTGAACCTTCTCCGTCTTGCGAGGCCGCCATGAAGCCCACCCCCCCTCTGTCGTCCACCCCCCACATCCTCAGCTCCATCGCTGGCGAGGAAGACCCCGGCGCGTCGCTCGATGTGGTGCGCAACCTCATCACGCTCGACGCGCCCGCGCGGCCCCGGCAGCACCTGCGCAGGTCGCACAAATCGCGCCATGCGCCGCAGATCCACATGGACTGTGCCGAAGGCGCGGAAGTGATCGGTGTCGATGTGGGCTGGCAACGCTACCCTGCACCCCGGCACTCTGCGGCCGACCTGCTGGGGCTGGTGGTGGCCCACCACGCGCAGATCGCCAACACCGCCTGGACCCACTTCAACACCACCGGGCAGCGGCAGGTGGCGCTGGAGGTGGACGAAGGCGACGACGGTGTGTTCTACGTGAATTTGAAGGATTCGTGAAGGCGGCGGCGGCGGCGTCTGCACACCCCGGCCCCGGCTCCGTCAATGCCCCACATACCGCCCCGGCCGGTGGCTGATCCACAAGAAGCCGCTCATCACCAGCACGGCCAGCACCGAATACGCCACGCGCTCCACCGGCACCACGAACAGCGCGAGCAGCACCACGGTGCCGTCGATGATCATCTGCACCTTGCCGGCGCGCATGCCGTAGCGGCCCTGCAAATACAGCGACACCACGGTGGCCCCGCCCAGGCTGGAGCGGTGGCGCGCCAGGAACAGGCAGCCCGTGCCCAGCAGCAGCCCGCCCAGCAGCGAGGCGAACAGCGGGTTCAGGTAGTCCACGTGCATCACGTGCGGAAAGATTTCGGTCAGCAGCGACAAAAGCCCGACGCAGATGAACGTCTTGATGGTGAACTCGTGGCCCATGCGCGTCCAGGCGAACCAGTAGAACGGCAGGTTGACCAGAAAGAAGAGCTTGCCGAAGGAGATGCCCGTGACGTAGTGCAGCAGGAACGCCACCCCCGCCGTGCCGCCCACCAGCAGCCCCGCCTGGCTGAACAGCATGAGCGCCATGGCCACAAACAGCGTGCCCGCGAACAGGGCCTGCGCGTCTTCGAACAGGCCGTGGCGCATCGAGGGCGAAAGAGGTGTGTCGTGCGGGGACATGGCGGTGGGCGAGGGGGTGAGTGGCACGGTAGCAGGTTTGGGGGGGGATGCGCTGTCGGCTGGGCGGGGGCGCGCACGCGGTGGGAATGAATGGGTGGGAATGAATTCCTTGGAACGGGAAACACCGGCCCGGGTTCAGCTGGGGGTGCGGGGCGGACCTGACAAAGACGAAGCAAGGCACGGGCCAAGGGATGGGCGCCCGCATTCGCTGACGGGTCTGCGTACGGCTTGCGTATGGTCCTGCATACGGCATTGCCTCGACAAAATTTCAAGCATTTTTGCCCTTCAGCGCTTATCCATCAAGCCCCATCAGCTATTAAATTGAGAGCATTTACTCCACGACACTGACACCACGCTGAAAACGCTGCGATGTCACCGCCATGGCGCTGAAATGGCGCTGCACTGTTGCAGCGCCGTCGCGCCGGGGTTGCAATCGGTTGCACTTCAAGGCGCGCTTACTACACTGGGCGGCTTCATGCCGTTCTCACCCGCCTTTCGCCCCCGCCTGATCGATGCCCTGCGCGGCTACAGCAGGGACCGCTGGCTGGCCGATGTGGGCGCTGGGGTGACGGTGGGCATCGTGGCCCTGCCGCTGGCCATGGCCTTTGCCATCGCCAGCGGGCTCAAGCCCGAGGCGGGCCTGTGGACAGCGATCATCGCGGGCTTTCTGATCTCGGCCCTGGGCGGCACCAACGTGCAGATCGGCGGCCCGGCCGGGGCATTCATCGTCATCGTCTACGGCATCGTCGAGCGCTACGGCGTGGCCAACCTGCTGATCTCCACCGCCTGCGCCGGGGTAATCCTGGTGCTGCTGGGGCTGTTCCGCCTGGGCACGCTGGTGCGCTTCGTGCCGGTGAGCATCGTGATCGGGTTCACCAACGGCATCGCGGTGCTGATTGCGCTGTCGCAGGTGAAGGACTGGCTGGGACTGTCCATCGACCGCATGCCGGGCAATTTTTTCTCGCAGGTGGGCACGGTGGCGCGGCACATCGACACGTTCAACCCGTACGCGTTTGCGCTGGGCCTGGCCTGCGTGGCGCTGCTCTTCATCTGGCCGCGCCTGTTCGCTCAGGGCTCGCCCGTGATCCGGCTGCTGGAGGGGCATTCGGTGCGGCGCTTTGCGCGCGTGCCCGCGCCCGTGGTGGCGCTGGTGCTGCTGAGCCTGCTGGCCTGGGCGCTGTCGCTGCCGGTGGAAACCATCGGCTCGCGCTTTGGCGGCATTCCGCAGGGCCTGCCCGCATTCGAGCTGCCCGCGTTCTCGTGGGACACGGTGCGCCTGCTTGTCACGCCCACGCTCACCATTGCGCTGCTGGGCGCCATCGAGTCGCTGCTGTGCGCCCGCGTGGCCGACCAGCTGGCCACTGACCCGCACCACGTCAAGCACGACCCCAACCAGGAGCTGATGGCCCAGGGCGCGGCCAACCTGGTGGTGCCGTTTTTTGGCGGCATGCCGGCCACGGGCACCATCGCCCGCACGGTGACCAACATCCGCTCTGGCGCCACCTCGCCCGTGGCCGGCATGGTGCACGCGGCCACGCTGGCGCTGATCGTGCTGGTGGGCGCGCCCCTGGCGCTGCACATTCCGCTGGCAGTGCTGGCGGGCATCCTGCTGTTCGTGGCGTGGAACATGGGCGAATGGCACGAGTTTGCGCGCCTCAAGCACTTCAGCAACCACTACCGGCTGCTGATGCTGGGCACGTTTTTTCTCACCGTGGTGTTCGACCTCACGGTGGCGGTGGAAGTGGGCCTGTTCATGGCCTGCGCGCTGTTTGTGCGGCGCATGAGCGGCCTGTTCCGCGCAGTGCCCGTGGCAGAGGAGGCCACGGGTGCTCCCCCGCAGGCCATGCAGGGGCAGCACGCACCCCACAGCGAGCCTGCTCCCGCGTCCGCAACGGCGGCAGACCCGGACACGCGACCCGTGGCGCGCTGGCGCCTGCACGGTGCGCTGTTCTTCGGCGCCGCCGCCAAGATCGACCCCATCGTGCAGGCCGTGGAGACCGGCCCGCCCGGCATGGACGTGGTGCTGGACGCGTGCGAACTGGTGGCGCTGGACACCACGGGGCTGGACGCGCTGGAGCAGGTGCTGAAAGCCGTGGCGGCGCGCGGCGGGCGCCTGTCGGTGGTCAACCTGCACGAGCAGCCGCGCTCGCTGATCGCGCGGTCGGGCTTTGCCGACCGGCTGGCCGCGCAGGGCGGCGCGAGTGTGGACGTGTAGCGGGGCTGTGCGGCGCGCGCGGACCCGGCCTACCGGCCGCCCTTGTTCTCGGGCGCGTCCGGGTCGGGGCCTGTCTGCGTGCGCAGCACGCGCTGGTCGGGCCCGTACACCACGGTGAACACCTGTGCCTGGTTGGGCGGCTGCAGGTAGCGCCAGTCGGCGTGGGTTTCGTTCTTCAACTCGTACGGCGTGACCTTGGCGGGCTTGCCCAGCATGCGGCGCACGGCGTCCATGCCCATGCCGGGCACCACACGCGCAAAGTTCTCGGGCGTCAGCACCTGCTGCACGGCCGTCAAGCGGCCGTCCGCGCCGAGGGTGATCATGTAGTTGACCTGGCCTGCGGGCTGGCGGTTGTATTCGAAGGTGCGGGCGCCGCCGGGCTCGTCCCACACGTGCTCGGGCACGCCGAAGCGGTCGCGCACGTCGGCTTCGGTGGAGACGCCGGGCTGCAGTTCGCTGATGCGCTGGGGGTCGCAGCCGGTGGCGGCCAGCAGGCAGAAGGCGGCCGCCGCCAGGGTGGCTGCGCGATATATCAAGGGCATGGGGGCTCCCGGTAAAATCCTGGCCGCGTGGCTGCGGCTGGCCGCCTCCACGCTCTCAACCAAGGTTAACAGTCATGTCCATTTTCCGCCGCCCCGACTACCAGTCCGACACCACGCAGTTCATCAACCAGCTCAAGGCCGCGCGCCCCGAGCTGGACCAGCAGCAGCAGGCCGGCCGCGCCCTGCTGTGGGACAAGCAGGTGGACCGCAAGATCTGGGTGGAATACCGCGATGGCCAGGTGCCGCAGAAGCCCTACGTCTACCAGACGAACGCGGACTGACTGACAAAAATATCAGTCAAATTGCCCTTCAGCGCTTATCCATCAAGCGCTGAC
>NZ_JBMIRS010000221.1:0-876 GCF_049198005.1 Paracidovorax sp. MALMAid1276
GTAGCGCTTGTCCTGCAGGACTTTGACGCGGTTGTTTTGCACCCAGCCTCGGCCCTGGGTGCTGAGGTTGCTTTCTTCCAGCGCGCTGATGCGGGTGCCTGCCAAATCATAATGAAAGCTCTCCGCATAAATACCTTAATCTCCATCGGCAGTTACAACTTCCTCTTGAAGAATTGCCTGATCTAGAAATTCTGAAAATCTCACCCCCACATCACTCTTGCTTTTTTCCAACGCTTTTTGAATGATTTTCAGATGATCGGGATAAATTTTGCATTTACCATAGGGATCAATAAAAACTCCTGTTCTTTTTCGCAACTCCTCAAAGACTTGTTCAAGCAAACGAATTTCAGAATCCTTCATCTTGAAAGACTCCACGGCATTTTTTTTTGAGGTGTAATAAAAATCTAATGGCATATTATTCAAATTTTGAAGGGAAAGAAGTGACTATTTTTCCGGCATTATCTTTTACAACTACATGACCAGTTTCTCCTCGCGTACCAATAACCCTTCCGTAGTCTTTCTCGTATCGAGTTCGCCCATTTGCTTGCGAAATTGTGCGATCAGGAGATCTCAGCGTTCTGTCTTCAAGTTTTTTATATTGGGCAGGATTTTTATATTTGCTTTTATCTTGTAATTTTAGACGAGCTTCTTCCGATATTTTGCTTTTCCCCGTCTTGTTGTGACGTTTCACATGCCGGTTAGGGGTATGTTTAGTTCTACGGACGCCTTGACCACAGTCCCGCGCCCACCCCCATGGATCGATCCAGAAGATCGGATTGGGCGCATATTGGTGTAAGTTAACGCCTCCTTGGAGCCCAATGGGATCCGGCGTCGTAAACGCCCCCAGGTCCGCGTCGTAGTACCGGAACGTGTTGT
>NZ_JBMIRS010000224.1:0-3544 GCF_049198005.1 Paracidovorax sp. MALMAid1276
GCCACTCCAGGCGCTCGATGTAGGTCTTGGGGCGGAAGTTGCCCTCGCTGTCGAAGTCCGTGATGGGGAAGGACAGCAGGCCGGAGCCCATGATGGTTTTGAGGTCTTGGGGGGTCATGTCAGTGCAGTGCGGGGCAATAACGGAAAGGCTTGTCGTGTTCGTTCACGTTGTCTCAGTCGAGCTTGATGTTGGCGGCCTTGACCACGGTGGCCCAGCGCGCGCGCTCCTTGCTGAAGAACTGGTCTTGCTCGGCCGGTGTCATGGTGACCACTTCGGCACCCTGGCCGGCCAGGCGTGAGCGGATCTCGGGCGAGCGGATGGCGGTGATGAGGGCCTGGTTGAGCTTTTGCACCACGGCCTCGGGCGTGCCGCGCGGCACCAGAATGCCTTGCCAGGTGCCGGATTCGAAACCGGGCACGCCCTGCTCGGCAATGGTGGGCACGTCGCCGATCAGCGGCATGCGGGTGGCCTTGGACACGCCCAGCACCTTGAGCTTGCCGCTTTGCACATGGGGCAGAGTGGCGAGCATGCCGTTCATGAGGATCTGGGTCTGGCCGGCCACCGTGTCCTGGATGGCGGTGACGCCGCCCTTGTAGGGGATGTACTGCCAGCGCGCGCTGGCAGCGCGCTCCAGGGCCACGCCTGCGACATGCGGGGCGCTGCCGGTGGCCGTCACGGCAAAGTTCAGATCGTTCTTCTTGGAGTACGCCACCAGCTCCTTGAGGTTGCTGACCGGCACCGAGGGGTGCACCACCAGCAGGTGGGGCGAATAGGCCAGCATGGTCACGCCGCGCAGGTCCTTGGAGGGGTCGAACGACAGCTTGGTGTAGACCGAGGGGCTGATGGCCAGCGCGCCCACGTCGCACAGCAGCATGGTGTAGCCGTCGGGCTCGGCCTTGCTCACAAAGTCCGCGCCCAGGTTGCCGTTGGCGCCGGGCTTGTTCTCCACTATCACGCTTTGCTTGAGCGCCTCGGCCATCACCTGGCTGATGGAGCGCGCAATGATGTCCGAGCTGCCGCCGGGCGGGTAGGGCACGACGATGCGCAGGGTCTTCGCGGGCCAGTCGGCGGCGTTCTGGGCCAGCGCGCTGGTGTTGGCAAGGGCGCCCAGGGTGGCAAGGCAGGCGAGCACGGCGGTGCGGCGGATCAAAGGCATGGCAGGGTGTCTCCGGTGGGTGTCATGTTGTTAGTCATCGTACAACTAGTCGCAGCTAAACACAAGCAGAACTTTCGAATTTCTGCGGACAATCCACAAATCCAAGGGTTTCCTCTAGGCTGATTTACCAGTGGAAGCTATGCGCAGCAAGTCGCTGATTGGTGGGCGCAGGCTGCGGGTAATCCCTGCATGCAGGGCTGCGCAGTTCGGATAACAATGCACCATGTTGTACGACAACGCATGACTATGGCTGCCGTCCAAACATCGTTCAGTGCTGACAGCCAGGACGTTTCGGTGTTCGAAGTCGCGATCGTGAACCTGTCCTGAACCCCCCCGACCCCTCATCCAGCCCTTCCCATTCCATTTCATTCCACTCCCGGAGACAACAGCATGCAACGCAGAACCCTCATCCACACCGCTGCACTGGCCGCCGCCTTGGGCGCGCTGGCCAGCCTGCCCGCCGCCGCCCAGGGCACCTGGCCCACGGGCAAGCCCATCACCTATGTGGTGCCGTTTGCCGCTGGCGGCACCACCGACACGCTGGCCCGCTTGATCGGCCAGCAACTGGGCCCTGCCCTGGGCACCACCGTGGTGGCCGAGAACAAGGGCGGTGCGGCCGGCAGCATCGGCTCGGAAGCGGCTGCGCGTGCGGCACCCGACGGTTACACGATGCTGGGCGGCACGGTCAGCTCGCACGCCATCAACGTGAGCCTGTATCCCAAGCTGGGCTATGACCCGATCAAGTCGTTCAGCCCCGTCACGCTGATCGGCACCAACCCCGTGGTGCTGGTGGTGGCTGCCAGCAGCCCGCACAAGACCCTGAAGGACGTGCTGGCAGCCGCCAAGGGCCGCCAGGGCGGGCTGTCGTCCGCCTCGGCCGGCACGGGCAGCTCGCAGCACCTGGCGGTGGAACTGCTGGCCTACAAGTCGGGCGTCAAGTTCACCCATGTGCCCTACAAGGGCAGCGGCCCCGCCATCCAGGACGTGATCGGCGGCCAGGTGGACATGATGTTCGACACCACCGTGGTGGCTGCGCCCCACATCCAGAGCGGCAAGCTGCGCGCCATCGCCGTCACGTCGGCGCAGCGCCTGGCCTCCATGCCCGACGTGCCCACGGTGGCCGAATCCGGTGTGCCTGAATTGAAGGACTTCCAGGTGCAGTCGTGGCAGGCCATCTTCGTGCCCGCAGGCACGCCCGCGCCCATCGTGACCCGCCTGCACGACGAGATCCGCAAGATCCTGGCCCAGCCCGACATGCAGACCCGCCTCAAGGGCTTTGGCATGGAACCTGCCGACCTGAACACCACGCAGATCGCCGCCTTCCAGAAAGCGGAAGTAGACAAATGGGCCCAGGTGATCAAGGCCGCGAACATCAAGGTGGACTGAAGACGCGTCCACCCAGTCCTGAAACCCTTTTCTCCCAGTGAAGACTTGGCGGAGCGGCCCTCGGGGCTGTTCCGCCTTTTTTCTGGGGATCAGGTTGTCGTTGGGGGGGCCGGCGCTGTCGCCACCGACCGGGGGCTCAGCGTCCAGTCCGGGTGCTGCCCCGTCAGCAGCAGAAACATCGCAAACACCGGCCCCTGCATGTTGCGCTCGTCGCTCATGCTCTCCAGCGCCTGCCAGGTGCGCGACTGCACGCCGCCCCGGCTGCCGGTCTGCAGCGGGTAACCCATCAGCTCGGCCGCCTGGGCCTGGCTCAGGCCCGCCGCCACGCGGGCGGCTTTGAGTTGCTCGCCAGTGGGCACGGGCATCGTCAGGTGAATGGCGGGAGCGGTGGAGTGGGACATGTGATGCTACTAAAAGGTGAGCTGTCAGCGCTTATCTGGTAAGCGCTGGAGGGTATTTTTATTGATATTTTGGGTGGGTGTTAAGCCTCGCGTTGCGCGGGGCGCGGGGCGCGGGAGGGCTCGGCGGATTGTCCCTCAGCCCGTCGTCACCTCGTGCTGCAGCATCTGCGCAAAATACGACTCGGGCCGGATGTTGGTGTAGTTGGGCACATCGGCCGCCAGCTCGGCCAGGGTCTCTTTGGCAGCGGCCTGGGCGTGCTGCAGGTCGCCGAAGAACGCATTGGTCAGCGCCACCACCTGGCCGGGGCGCGGCTCGCCCGGGTACAGCACGCGGTCGCTTTCGAGGCGCAGCAGGCCCCGCGGCTGCAGCGCCGCGCGGGCGATGCGCATGTGCTCCGAGTGGTAGTAGTCGTGGTTGAAATGCGCGCCTTCGTGCCAGCGGTAGACGGCGGTGACCTTGATCATGGGTGGGGTCCGATCGTTATGCCGGGCCACCATGGCCCGTGCGTGGCGCAACGGTAAGCGGCGTGCCGCAGCGGCCACAGCCGCCTGGGCGACAGGGTGTCGCGCAGGTTCTTAGGGGCATGAGCCCATGCGGCG
>NZ_JBMIRS010000226.1:0-600 GCF_049198005.1 Paracidovorax sp. MALMAid1276
ACAACAACAACAACAACAACCCCAAACACCGACCTGCAAATCCACCAGTTCGGCTACAGCGACAGCGGTGAACTCCTGAACACCCAAGGCTGGGAACTGGGCACAGAGGCATCCACCGCGCTGATCAATGCCTGGTTGCAGCTGAGCACCGAGCAGCTGCGTACCGTGCTCAACCAGCAGCACGACCCTCAAGCCCTCGCCAGCAGCCCCTGGCTGCAAAACCTGCAAGTCCAGCACCTGCAGCCCATCAGCCGCGTGGATCTGCAGCTCGACGCATTGGGGCGAACCGCCGGCGAAGTGCAAACCCTGCATCGGCCAGGAACATCCACCATCGAGTTTGAACACCGCATCCACCACCGCCTGGGCGCCCTGGGCGAACGCCAAGCCAGCGAACTGCAAGGCATTGGCCAGATCGACTGGTTGACCTACGGATCAGGCTACGTGCACGGCGTGCTGCTCAACCAAACCCCCTTGCTGGCGCTGGAGCGCGACAAGCTGCACCGTGAAGTGGGCCGCAGCCTGCACCTGCTGCAAAGCGGCGCAGCGCACGAACACGCGCCCGCCGCCATCACCCAGACCCGCCAGCTCGACCCCCTGGGC
>NZ_JBMIRS010000229.1:0-16144 GCF_049198005.1 Paracidovorax sp. MALMAid1276
ATCAACGATCTACCAACACCACCTCCGCGCCAGTGCTAGCTTTTCGTACCGTCACTTATTGCACTGAAAACGAGGAGACCCCATCGTCCATCAGCACGCAGGCGGCGGCGCCATCGGAGAGCTGGCTGGCATTGCCCGCCGTGACGCTGCCGCCCTCGATCACGGGCTTGAGCGCGGCCAGGCTCTCGAGCGTGGTCTCCGGGCGGTTGCCCTCGTCCTGGGCCAGGGTCACGTCGCGGTGGCTGACGGCCTGGGTCTCCTTGTCGACCACGGCCATGCGCGACGGCAGGGGCACGATCTCGGCGTCGAAGCGTCCAGCCTGCTGGGCCGCCGCCGTGCGCTGCTGCGATTGCAGCGCGTACAGGTCCTGCGCCTCGCGGCCGATCCCGTACTTCCTGGCGACGAACTCCGCCGTCTGCAGCATGGGCATGTAGGCGTGCGGCACCTTGGCCTGGACGGCGGGGTCCGCCTCCGCCGAGGCCCAGTCGAAGTAGCCCTTCTGCACCGCGGAGATGTTTTCCTGGCCGCCCGCGACCACGACCCGCATGCCGTCCACGATGATCTGCTTGGCGGCCGTCGCCACCGCCATGAGCCCGGAAGCGCACTGGCGGTCCAGGGTCTGGCCGCTCACCGCCACGCCCAGCCCGGCCGCGAGCGCGGCGTTGCGCGCCAGGTTCATGCCGGCCGTGCCGGCGCCCAGCACCGTGCCCACGACGACGTCGTCGACCTCGTCCGGGCCGGCGCCGGCGCGCGCGACGGCGTGCCCGATGGCATGGCCCAGCAGCGTGGGCGACTTGATGGCATTGAATGCCCCTTTGTAGGCGCGCCCGATGGGGGTGCGCGCGACGGAAACGATGACGGCCTGGCTCATAAGGTCCTGCGGTGGAGATGGAAAGGGAATGCGTCGCGGCTTCAGATGAACCACGCGTCGCGCATGTCGTAGGCGCAGCGGTCGGCACGCGCGAGCAACGCCCACTGGGCGTGCGTCTGCGGCAGCTCCCACTGGAAGAAGTAGCGCATGGCCTGCAGCTTGCCGCGGTAGTGGTCGGCGGCCTCCCCGCTGGCGGCCGGCAGCGCGCGCGCCGCCGCCCGCCCCTGCAGCAGCCAGATCCAGGCCAGCGTCACGCGCCCGAACGCGTCGAGGTACAGCGTGGCGTTGGCCAGGCCGAGGTCGGGCTCGCTGCGCTGCAGCGCGGCGAGCCCCGCGCTGACCTCCACCAGGCGGTCCAGCGCCGCGCACAGGGCCGCCGCCTCGTCGCCCAGGCCCGCCTCGGAGGCGCGCCCGGCGTCCTGGCGCACGGTGTCGACGAACAGGCGCAGCCCCGCGCCCTGCTCCGCCAGCACCTTGCGGCCGAGCAGATCGATGCCGTGGATGGCCTCGGTCCCCTCGTGGATCATGTTCAGGCGCTGGTCGCGGTACAGCTGCTCCAGCGGGTAGTCGCGCGTGTAGCCCGCGCCGCCGAGCACCTGAATGGCCAGGTCGTTGGCCGCCGCGCCGTAGCGCGCAGGCCAGGACTTCACGACCGGCGTGAGGACGTCGAGCAGCCGGCCGGCCGCTGCGCGCGCCGGCGGCTCCGGATGGGTGTGCTGGTCCTCGAACAGGCTGCAGGCGTACAGGCACAGGGCCAGGCTGCCCTCGGCGTAGGCCTTCTGCACCAGCAGCATCCGGCGCACGTCGGAGTGCTCGACCAGCTTGACCTGCGGCGACAGCGGATCCTTGTTCGACGGCAGGCGGCCCTGCGGCCGCTCGCGCGCGTAGGCCAGCGACTCGCTGAAGCCGCGCCAGGCGATGCTGGCGGACATGACGCCGACGCCGATGCGCGCCTCGTTCATCAGCTGGAACATGTGGGCCAGGCCCTGGTGCTCGCGGCCGACCAGCCAGCCCACCGCGCCGCCCTTCTCCCCGAAGGACAGCACGGTGGAGGTGGTGTTGCGCCAGCCCATCTTGTGCAGCAGCCCGGCCAGCGCCACGTCGTTCGGCGTGTCCGCCGCCCCGTGCTCGCCGGGCAGGATCTTGGGCACCAGGAACAGCGAGATGCCCTTGACGCCGGGCGGCGCGCCCTGGATGCGCGCGAGCACCATGTGCACGATGTTCTCGGTGAGGTCCTGCTCGCCGCCGGAGATGAACATCTTCTGGCCGAAAACGCGGTAGCTCCCATCGGCCTGGGGCACGGCGTAGGTCTTGATGTCGCCCAGGGCGGAACCCTGCGACGGCTCGGTCAATGCCATCGTGCCGGCGAAGCGGCCGTCGCCCAGCGGCGCGAGGTAGCGGGCCCGGAGCTGTGGGCTGCCGAAGGTGCGCAGCAGATTGGCCGCGCCGATCGTCAGCATCGCATAGGCCGCCGTGCCGACGTTGGCCGCGTAGAAGGCGCTCATCGCCGCGCGCAGCACGACCTCCGGCAGCTGCAGCCCGCCCTCGGCCTGCTCCCAGTGCGCACTGAGGAACCCGGCATCCGCGATGGCCTGCCACGCCGCGCGGGTCGGCGCGACGAGGCGGGCCCGGCCATTCTCGAACTGTGGCTCGTTCTCGTCGCCCTCGCGCAGATGCGGCGCCAGCAAATCCTCGGCCAGCTGGCGCGCCGTCTCCAGCGTGGCGTCGAAGACCTCGCGCGAGTGCTCGGCATAGCGCTCGCGCCGCAGCAGGCCCGCGGTGTCCAGGACTTCGTAAAGCAGGAAGGCGAGCTCGCGCTCGCTGATGGTGGCAGTGGCCATGTGGGGTTGTCTCGCTCGAAATAAACACCGAGCGCTCGCTCGGTTTTTGAGGGAGTTTACAATCATTCCCGACCGGCGGTCAATTCGGGCAACCTGCCCCGCCCCCCACCCGACCGCGTCCACGCCTTCCCGCCATGCCCCTGTCCCTCGGTCTCGAGCCCCGATTCACCTTCGCACAGTTCAAGCGGATCAACCCCATCCCGCCCGACACGCTGTGGGAGCTGGTGTACGCGCGCAACGCGCACGCCATCACGGTCAAGCGCGTGCCGGTGGCGCTGGCCAATCTGCGGGCCATCTTCGAGGCCTCCTTCCAGCTGGCCAACCAGGTGGGCTTCGGCGCGATGACGCTGCGGGACCTGTCCAAGGCCACCGGCCTGTCCATGGGCGGGCTCTACGGCTACCTGCAGAGCAAGGACGCCCTGGCCGCCATGGTCGAGGACCTGATCCGGCACATCGGCGGCGAGATCCCTCGCTGGTTCGACGAGGCGTCTCTGGCGCCGCTGGTGCGTCTGGACAGCAGCCTGCGGGCGCACGTCTTCATGTCCGAGCTGCTGCAGCCGTGGTTCTATTTCGTGTACATGGAGTCGCGCGTGCTCGAGGCTGATCAGCGCAAGGTGGCCAGGGCCGCCGAGGTGGATTTCCAGGCCGCCATGGCGCGGCAGATCCGGCAGGTGCGCGAGATGGGCGACCGGGAAGCCTTCCTGCTGGCGGCGCACCTGCAGAGCGTCATCCAGGACTGGTACGTCAAGCGCTGGAAGTACCGGGCCGAGAAGATCAGCGTGGATGAGTTCGCGAACAGCCTGAGCGCGATGGTCGCCGCGCAGCTGCGGGTCGAATAGCGTCGGCGCTCCCGCGCCGATCCCTCCTGCGCACGCGCCCAGTGGCCGGGCTGCAGGCGGCAGCGGCACCGGGCCGCCCCGCGAGCAGCCCGCTCAGAGCTTGTCCAGGCGGACCGTGCGGTCGGCGAGGACCTCCGGCGGCGGGCAGGTCCCCTGCTTGAGCCAGCGCTTGGCCACCTTGATGTCGCGCGGCACGTTCACCGACAGCACGCTGCGCAGCCTGCCCTCAGAGATCTGGAACACGGAGAACGCCCCCTCCTCGGCGGAGCCGCGCAGGGTGCCCTCGAGCTCGTTCGACGGCACGCCGAGCACCTGCAGGTTCAGGTCGTACTGATCCGACCAGAACCACGGAATCTCGTCGTACGCCACCTCGCCGCCGGCAATGGCCTTGCCCACGGCGATGGCCTGATTCTGGGCATTGGCCCACGACTCGCATCGCAGACGGCCGCCCGCCCAGGTGTTCGGCTGGTTGGCCACGTCGCCCGCGGCATAGATGTCTGGGTCGGAGGTGCGGCCGGCCTGGTCCACGACGATGCCGTCCCGGACCTCGAGCCCGCAGGCCTCGGCCAGCCCGGTGTCGAGCGCAAGCCCGATCCCGACCACCACCGCGTCGAACTCCTGCGGCCCGCCAGGCAGTTCCACGGCCAGCGCGCGCTGGCGGCCCGCTTCGATCGACGCGACCGTCGTCGCCAGCCGGACGTCGACGCCTTCCCGGCGGTGCCTGTCGAGCAGGAACGCCGAGAACCGGGGCGGCAGCGACCGCGCGCACAGGCGCGGCCCCGCCTCCAGCACCATGACCTCGACCTGTTTCTTCCTCGCCGTCGCGGCGATCTCCAGCCCGATCCACCCGCCGCCCACGATCAGCAGCCGGTTGCCCGGCACCAGCTTCCTGGCGATGGCCTGGCAATCCTCGATCGTGCGCAGCGCATGGACGCCGGGCAGGTCGGCGCCGGGACACGACAGCGCCCGAGGTCGCCCTCCGGTGGCCAGCACGAGCTTGTCGTAGCGGACCGCAGAGCCATCCGCGCAGCTGACCTGGTGGCCGGTGCGATCGATGCCGACGGCCTCGACGCCGGGCCGGAAGTCCACGCGCAGCGCGTCGCACTGCTGCGGGCCGAGCAGCACCGGCGGGTGCTCTTCCGCCCCGCTGAGCACCGCCTTCGACAAGGGGGGCCGCTCGTAGGGCGCGTGCGGCTCGCGCCCCAGGAGCGTGATGCCCCCTTCATGTCCCGCTTCGCGCAGCGACCGGGCGACCCAGGCGCCGGCCTGGCCGGCTCCAATGATGACGACATCCATGGGTGCTCCCTGCCGTCGTTCAGTGCGCGGGCCGCAGGAAGATGACTCCCTGCTCGACCTTGACCGGATGGCAGCGCAGCGGATCCGTGCACGGCGCGCCCACCGCCCGGCCGCTTCGGATGTCGAAGGTGCCCTCGTGCAGGGGGCACTCGATGAGGCAGGAATCGACCACCATGCCCAGCGAAAGGTCCGCGTCGCCGTGGGTGCAGGTGCCGTCCGTGGCGAAGATCTCGCCGCCGAGGTTGTAGAGGCACACCCGCCTGCCGTCGATCTCGACCGGGTGCGTGTCGTCTTCGTCGATGTCGGCCACGTTGCCGACCCTGATCCATTCACCGTCCATGGTGTCTCCCGGATTGTTGTCTTGCCGCACCCGCTGCCCTACGCCTGCGACGTCATCACGTCGATGTAGTGGTTCTCCATGTGATACAGCGCCTCCTCGAGCGGCGACATCGGGCCGGGCTGGAAGAACTTCGACCCCGCGGTGTTCTGCATGCCCTCCACCATCACGGCGTCCTCGGCGATGATCTGGCGCACGAAACCCACGTACTTCTCCATCTCCTCGTCATAGTTCGGGATCGAGAAGGCGCCTTCAGGGAACAGCAGATAGCAGATGACCTTGGTCTCCGTGGGAGAGATGGGCCAGATGTGCCACATGCGCACGCTGTCGGCACGCATCGACAGGTTCAGGTTCGGATAGATGCCCGCCTTGCAGGCGATCCCGCTGGGCTTGTCCTGCGCCCAGGGCAGCGTCGGGAAGACCTGCTCGCCGGACTTCGAGTGCGGCCTGGCTTCGTACTGGGTGTGCCAGCCGCCGTTCTCGACCAGGTTGAAGCGGACCTGCTCGCCCTTCACGAAGCCGCCGAAGGTCCCCTTGTGGATGACGCCGACGTGGTAGATGTCGATCAGGTTCTCGACCAGGAACTTCCAGTTGCACTTGACGTCGATCTCGACCTTCTGGGCGAGCTTGCAATGGTCGGTCTGGAACCACCACAGCGGCTGCTCGAAGGGAGCGATGTAGTCGTCGAAAGACATCGGCTCGTCGCTGAAGTTCACGAAGATCCAGCCGCGCCAGACCTTGACGTGAAGCTGGCGCAGGCTGCAGTTCTTCAGCTCGACCTCCGAGGCCTTCATGCCCGGCGCGACGACGAGCTTGCCGCTCACGTCGTAGAGCCAAGCGTGGTACGGGCAGCTGAATTCCTTGGCGTTGCCGCGGCCGACGGCGATCTCCACGCCGCGGTGCAGGCACTGGTTCATGTAGGCGACGACCTGGTCGGGCGCGGGACGGGACACCACGATCGACTCCTTCATCACCTGGAAGGTGTAGTAGTCGCCGACATCGGGAATCTCCTCGACGCGTCCCACGGAGAGCCAGTACTTCATGAAGATCTGCTCCTTCTCCATGGCGTAGATCTCGGGCGAGCTGTACACCTCGCCCGGCAGGTGCCGGGCGCTGAGCAGTTTCTTGCGGGTCTCCTTGAACTTGGGGCGCAGGTCCAGGAGTTGGTGTTCGGCTACTTGCATCGTGGTCGTCCTTTCAAAAGATTCGTTGAGTAAACGTAACGAATACTAGGCAATACATTGATCTATGTATAGATCGATGTGAGAATCGATATAAATAGCCGTAGGAACCCTATGCCAGCCAAGAACAGCTCCGAGAACGCACGCCAGCGCCGCCAGATCAATGACGTCGAATACGTCGGGAGCGCGGAAGCGATGTCGATCCTCGGCGTGCGCCGCGAGACGCTGTACACCTACGTGAGCCGCGGCCTCATCAAGACCAAGCAGCGCCCGGGCGTGAAGGCCAAGCTTTACCGCAAGGCCGACGTCGAGAAGCTCAGGAGCCGGGCCGTCGCCCGCTCGGGCGGGCCGCAGGTCTCCCAGTCGCTGCGCTACGGCGAGCCGATCGCGCAGACGTGGATCAGCGAGCTCACCGCCCAGGGCCCACGCTACCGGGGGGTGCTCGCGCGCGACCTGGTGCGTGACGGACGGTCGTTCGAGTTCGCGAGCGAGCTCATCTGGACGGGGCTGCCGCGCACCCGCGATGTCCCGTGGCCGGCCCCGCAGGACACCCGGCAGCCTGAGTCGCTGGTCCGCATGGCGCTGCAATCGGCCGAGCACGTCACGCCGCTCAAGCTCCTGGCGATGCTGACGACCTCGCTGTCCGCGTTCGAGCGGGCCGAGGACGACGTGGAGGCGGCCGGTTTCGCGGCCTGCCGCCGCCTGCTGCAGTGGCTGGCGGGCACGGCTGGCGTCTTCGGCCCCGAGCCGCGCTTCTCCCCGCCCCGCGACGGCGAGTTCGTGGCGCAGTGCGTCGCCCGCGGGCTGGGCCTGGGCGATCGGCCCGATGCCGTGCGGGCCATCGACGCCGCGCTCGTGATGTCCGCCGAACACGAGCTGTCGGCACCGACCTTCGCGGCGCGGATCTGCGCCTCGACGGGCGCGGACCTGCACGCCTGCGTCGCCACGGCGATGCTGACCCAGTCCGGGCCGATGCAGGTCGGGGGCGCCGTGGAGGTCGAGGCGCTCATCGACGCCCTGCCCTGCGGCCTGGCGCCCGAAGACGCCCTGCCGCTGGCGGCGGCCTCGGGTTTCAAGGGCAATGAGCTGCCGTGCTTCGGCCATCCCCTCTACGATGGGGAGGACCCGCGCTCGGCCGTGCTGCTCGAGCTCGTAGACGACCTCAGCGCGCACGGACCGGATCTGCCGAAGGTGCAGGCGCTGGTGACCGGCGCGCGGCAGGCGGGACAGCACCCGAACGTCTTCGCCGCCCTCGTGATCCTGTGCAAGGCGATGGGTCTGCCCAATGGCAGCGGCGCGATGCTGCATACCCTGGCGCGCACCAGCGGGTGGATCGCCCACGCGATGGAGCAGCGCCTGACGGGCGCCATGCTGCGGCCGCGCGCGAAGTACATGGGCCAGCACCTTCCGCGGTAAGGCAGCCCTCGGCCGCGGCGGGCGTGGGCGAGGAGGTTCCCTCCGGTCAGTCCCGCATCACGAGCGCTGCGGTGGCCCTGCGCACCAGAGGCAGCGCGAAGAGCAGCGTCGGGAAGGCGATGATCCATGACAGTGCCCACGCGCTGAGCCAGATGTAGAGAAAGCCGGGCGCCAGGCCGATGCTGCGCAGGGTCGACACGGCCGACACCACGAAGGTCATCAGGATCGAGAGCAGCAGCGGCATCACCAGCGTCGCGTAGGCGGCTGGCAGCTTGGCGAAGCCGAACACCGTGCGGGCCTGCGCCGCCGAAGGAGGACACTCGTTTTTCATGGGTAGGCCCGTGGTGTGTGGCCTGCACTGCCCTCGGGACTGCGGATGGCGCAGTCCGGACTGCCGTAGCGCCGGACGTTCCAGCACACGGCCATGGAACGCCCGCCCGTCATCCTGGCGTGGTTGCGGCGCAGCGGCGAAGCGCCGCATGCCGCGCGCCGGTCGCGGCTGCCGATGGCGGAGGTGTCCGCGCGGGAGGGAAGCCGCCGCGCGCTCAGGAAATGCACCGCTCCTGCTGCTTGCCGGTCCTGCGCGAAGGACTTGTCTGTACTGCGCCGCATCTGACCCTGGGCATCGGGTTGGTCCTTCGTCTGCATGGATCCTCCTTCATCGGGTTGTTTCGTTGCGCTGCCCAGCAATGGCAGCGCTATTGTTAGTTGCCAAACCAAAGTTACCCGGCGAGGGTGGAGGTGTCAACACGCAAAGCGAGCTGTCGCGGAGGCCGAAGAAAGAATACGCGGGTCCTCTGATGAAGGTCAAAGCGCGGTGCCGGAGGGACGCCTGCCCAGCGATCGCGGTTCGCGATGGGTGGGCATCCGCAATACGACGGCTCGCCGTCGAGCCAGCCTCAAGCCACGGGGAGAGCCCCGGTTCGCCGCCGGCATCGTTCGAGCGGGGTCGGCCGCATCCGGGCACTGGCTCCGCCGCACCCGAAGCCTGCCCGTCGGGCCTAGTCGAACGCGAGCTTGGCGAGCGTGCCACGCAGCCATTGGTTGGCCGGATCCTTGTGCGCCCTCCGGTGCCAGAACTGGCGCACGTCCGCCGCGGGAATGCTCAGCGGCACCGGCAGGATCTGCACGCCACGGGCGTTACGCGCCGCGTTGCGGGGCACGGTGACGACCAGGTTGGAGCGCTCGACGACATCCGCCGCGACGTGGTAGTGGGTCACGCGCAGGATGACGTCGCGCTTGGCGCGCATCTTCGAGAGCGCGCGCTCCACCAGGTCGTCCGCATTGCCCGTGGCCACGGCGACGTGCTGGGCCGTCAGGAACGCCTGCAGCGGGAAGCCGGGGCCGATGAACGGATGCCGCTTGCGCGCCAGGCAGCAGTAGGGATCGCCGAACAGGCGCTGCTGGTAGAAGCCCGACTTCAGAAAGGCGAGGTTGCCGATCGCGAGATCCGCCTCGCCGCTCTGCAGCAGTTGCTGGTACTGGTCGTTGGGCCGCCGCAGCGCCTCGATGCGCACGTGCGGCGCCTCCCGCAGCACCGCCGAGATCAGCCGCGGCAGAACGATGCCCTCCCCCGCGTCGGACAGGAGGATCTTGCACGTGCGCTCCGACGCCTTCGGCTCGAAGCCGTTCGGTCTTTCCAACGACTGCTGAAGGATCGCCAACGCCTGGCGGACCGGGCCGATGAGTTCGTCGGCCAGGGCCGTCGGCTCCATCCCGCCGGTGGTCCGCACGAACAGCGCATCGGAGCAGGCCTTGCGCAGCCGCAGCAGCGCGTTGCTCATTGCGGGCTGCGACAGGCCCGCGACGCTCGCCGCCCGCGACACATTGCGCTCGGCATAGATGGCGTCGAAGACCCGCAGCAGGTTCAGGTCGAACGTTTTGATATTCATATCCTGAATTCTATTTCTCTCCAATATCGATTAGACAATGATGAGCGTGCCGGTGATCATTTCCCCAACCAAACGAGAAAGGATGAGACCCCATGGGGACAGAGATCAAGACGCCCGTGCTGATCGTGGGCGGAGGGCCCATCGGCCTGTCGATGGCCATCGAGCTGGGATGGAGGGGGATCGAGTCGATCCTCGTGGATGAGGGCGACGGCACGATCGAGCACCCGCGCACCGGCCTGATCGCGGTGCGCACGATGGAGCTGTTCCGACGCTGGGGGCTGGCGCAGCGCGTGCGCGACTGCGGATTCCCGGACGACTACGACCTCTCGATGGTCTTCTGCACGTCGCTCAACGGGCTGCTGCTCGATCGGGAGAGCTACCCGAGCATGCGCGACGCGCCCACGCCGCCCGAGACGCCCGAGAAGAAGCAGCGCTGCCCGCAGCTGTGGCTGCAGCCCATCCTGACCGACGCCGCCCGCGCCGAACCCAGGGCCAGGCTGCTGTTCAAGCACCGCTTCGTCTCGCTTCAGCAGGACGGCGAGGGCGTCACGGCGACCGTCACCGACCTGAACACGGGCGAGCCTGTCACCATCCGCGCGGACTACCTGCTCGGCTGCGATGGCGCTACCAGCCAGGTCCGCGAGCAGGTCGGCATCAGGATGGAGGGCCGGCTGCTCAGCTACTCGGTGAACGTCCTGATCCACGCGCCGGGACTGGTGCACGAGCACAAGATGGGGCCGGCCGAGCGCTACCTCTTCGTCGGCCCGGAGGGAACGTGGGGCAATCTGACCGTCGTCGACGGGAACGAGATCTGGCGCCTGACGGTGCTCGGATCGGAAGAGAAGATGGACCTCGCGAACTTCGACCCCGCCGCCTGGGTCCGGCGCGCGCTCGGTCGCGACGACGTGGAGTTCGTGGTCGATTCGGCCATCCCCTGGCGGCGCAGCGAGATGCTCGCCGATCGCTACTTCGAGGGCCGCGTCGCGCTCGTGGGCGATTCCGCCCACACCATGTCTCCGACCGGTGGCATGGGCATGAACACCGGGGCGCAGGAGGTGCTGGACATCGGCTGGAAGCTCGAGGGCCTCCTCAACGGCTGGGGCGGCCCGGCCCTGCTGCGCAGCTACGAGACCGAGCGCCGGCCCGTCGCGCAGCGCAACATCGGCTTCTCCACGCAGAACTTCAGGGCCTGGCAGGACACGCCCAGCCCGGCGGCGGTGTGCGACCTGAGCGCCGAAGGCGAGCAGGTGCGCCGGGACCTCGGCCGGCGCCTGCGCGAGTCGACGCGCGTGGAGTGGGAGTCGCTGGGCCTGCAGATCGGCCACCGCTACGAGGGCTCGCCGATCTGCGTTTCCGACGGCACGCCCCCGACCCCGGACGAGTACTCGACGTACATCCCCACGACGCGGCCCGGCGCGCGCGCGCCCCACGTCTGGCTCAGCGACGGCCGCTCGACGCTCGACCTGTTCGGCCGCACCTTCGTGCTCCTGTGCTTCGACGGCGGCCTGCGGGGCGAGGCGGACACGCTCGCGCAGGCCTTTGCCGCCAGGGGAGTTCCGTTCCGCCTCGAATCCATCGAGCAGGCCGACGTGGCGAGAGCCTACGAACGCCCGCTGGTCCTGGTGCGTCCCGACGGGCATGTCGCATGGCGCGGCTCGCACGTGGAGCACGCCGGCCAGGTGGTCGACACGGTCCGCGGCGCCGCTTAGCCGCAAGCCCCTTCCACGAAACAAAAAGGAGACAACCCCATGAAGACTGAACTGCCCGGCCGCGCGATCAAGGCGATGGCCGCCGCCCTTCTCGGCTCGTGCATCGCACTGTGCGCACATGCCAACGGCTATCCCAGCAGGCCGGTCACGCTGGTCGTGCCCTTCACGCCCGGCGGCAGCAACGACGCCCTGGCGCGCACGGTGGGCCAGAAGCTCGGCGAGTACTGGAAGCAGCCCGTCATCGTCGACAACCGCCCGGGCGCGGGCGGCAACGTTGGCACCAAGCAGGCGGCCAAGGCGGCTCCCGACGGCCACACCCTGCTCGTCGTGGCCAACAATTTCGTCACCAACCCCTTCCTCTATCCGGACGGCCGCGCGGGCTACGATCCCGTGAAGGAATTCGTTCCCGTCACGCAGCTGGGCCGCGTGCCCTTCGTCCTGGTCGTCCACCCCGGCCTCGCCGCCAAGTCGACCCAGGAGCTGATCGCCCTGGCCAAGGCCCAGCCCGGCAAGCTGTCCTATGGGTCCGCCGGCGTCGGCACGCCGCACCACCTGACCGGAGAGCTCTTCAAGAGCCTGGCCGGCATCGACATGGTGCACGTGCCCTACCGCGGCGCGCAGCCCGTGGTCACGGACCTGATCGGCGGACAGATCCAGGTGCTCTTCGGCGTCGCGAACTCGGTGCTCCCGCACATCAAGACCGGCGCCCTGCGCCCGCTCGCGGTGGCCGGCGAGCAGCCCCTGCCCTACCTGCCAAACGTCCCGACCGTCGCCAGCGCGGGCGGCCCCTTCAAGGCCTTCCGCAGCGAGGTCTGGATCGGCCTGGTCGCGCCGGCGGGCACGCCGCCCGACGTGGTGGCCAAGATCGAGGAGGCGGCGGGCCGGGCACTGCGGGATCCGGCGGTCAAGGCGGCGCTGGAAGCCCAGGGCCTGGAGCCCGCCCCATCGACGCCGGCCGCGCTCCAGGCACTCATGCAGGAAGACATGGCGCGCTGGTCCAAGGTCATCAAGGACACCGGCGCACGCGCCGAGTGAGGCGCAGCGGCGAGGCCGGCGGCTGATCGCCGCCGCCGGCGCCGCCGCGCCGCCCTCTAACACCCGATTGCAGCTGGCTGACGGCGCGGAGCACCCGCCCGCCGGGCAGCGCATCGCCCGCAGCGTGGCCCGTCAGGCCCCATCCCATCACAACGAGGAGACAACCATGAAGCATTCCCTTTCCGCGGCGGCCGCAGGCCTGCTCGCGCTCGGGCTCGCACCCGCGCATGCGCAAGGAGGCGCGCCGGCGTCCGGCGTCACGATCTACGGCGTGGCCGACGCCGGGGTCGAATGGTCTAACAACGGCGCCGGCTCGTCCCGCCGGCTGGTGTCGGGCGGCGCGCTGGGCAGCCGGCTCGGCTTCCGCGGCGTCGAGGACCTCGGCGGCGGCCTGTCCGCGGTTTTTCGCCTGGAGCAAGGCATCAATCTGGACGATGGCACCCTGGGCCAGGGCGGCCGCGCATTCGGCCGGGAAGCCTCCGTCGGCCTGGCAAGCACCGCCTGGGGCACCGTGACGGCCGGGCGCCTGCCGACGCCCTACTACGTGGCCCAGTCCGGCGTCGACGCCTTCTCGTGGATGGGCAGCGGCGGGCATCTGGCCATCACGCGCAGCACCGACGCGACCCGCCAGCTGCTGCCCCTGGCCGTCAGCGCCCGCTTCGACAACGCGGTGGGCTACGTGACGCCCAGGCTGGGACCGCTGACGTTTCGCGCCATGGCCGCGGCCGGGGAGAATCAGCCCACCATTGGACGCGCCTACAGCGCCTCGGCGACCTACCGCAACGGTCCGGTCGACGCGGTGCTGGCCTGGGCACGACAGCAGGGCGCGGACAACGCGAACGGCCGGATCGACGCCGTCGTCGCCGGGGGCAGCTACGACTTCGGCGCCGCCAAGATCTTCGCGGGCTACACCGCGGAAAAGAACAGCTGCGGCACCTGCACCGGCGCGCTCGCCCGCGCCCAGGGCGTCACGGGCGCCGCGGCCAGCGAGTTCCGCCTGATCAACCTCGGGGCCCGCGTGCCCTTCGGTGCCTTCACCGCCATCGTGCAGGCCGTGCGGATTTCCGACCGCTCGGCCTACGCGGCGGCCACCGGCCAACGGGACGCCACATGGCTGGCCATCGGCGGCGAATACACGCTCTCCAAGCGCACGATGGCCTATGCCTCGCTGGGCGCGGTCGGCAACCAGAACGGCTCGCGCTACGCGCTGGGTTCCGGATCGGCCCAGCAGCCCGCAGGGCTCGGGGGAGCGGGCGACCACCGTTCCACCACGCTCACACTGGGCATGCGCCACGCGTTCTGAACAGACACGGCAGACGCCCAGGTCGTGCGCTCAGGCGCCTGCGTGGCGCAGGAGCGCCGCCGCATGTTGAATCAAACCAAGGACAGGCCATCGCCATGACTGAACCACAACCCGCCTACCAGACCGGCATGTGCAACGAGTTCGCCACCGAAGCCCTCCCCGGGGCGCTCCCCCATGGGCGCAACTCCCCGCAGCGCGCGCCGTACGGCCTGTACGCCGAGCAGCTCTCCGGCACGGCGTTCACCGCGCCGCGCCACGCCAACCGCCGCGCCTGGCTCTACCGCATCCGGCCTTCGACGCTGCACCATCCTTTCGCCCTCGTGGATGCGGGACGGTGGACGAGCCGGGCCGGCGACGGCCCCGTGACGCCCAACCAGCTGCGCTGGGACCCGCTTCCTATGCCCGAGCGGCCGACGGACTTCATCGAGGGCATGACGACGATGGCGTGCAACGCGTCCTGCGCGGTCCACCTCTATGCCGCCAACCGGTCGATGGAGACGCGGTTCCTGTACGACGCCGACGCGGAGCTGCTCCTCGTGCCCCAGGCTGGTCGCCTCGAGCTGGCAACGGAAATGGGCCGTCTGCAGCTCGAGCCCCAGGAGATCGCCGTGATCCCCCGGGGCGTGCGCTTCCAGGTGCGGCTGCTGGACGCCCAGGCGCGGGGCTACGTGTGCGAGAACTTCGGCGCCGCCCTCAAGCTGCCGGACCTCGGTGTCATCGGCTCCAACGGGCTGGCGAATCCCCGGGACTTCTGCACGCCGGTCGCGGCCTACGAAGACCGCGAAGGCGACTTCGAGCTGGTCGCGCGCTTCCAGGGAAACCTGTGGAGCGCGCGCATCGGCCACAGCCCGCTCGACGTGGTCGCCTGGCATGGCAACCACGCGCCCTACAAGTACGACCTGCGGCGGTTCAACACCATCGGCTCGATCAGCTACGACCATCCCGATCCGTCCATCTTCCTGGTGCTGCAGTCCGTCAGCGACACCCCGGGCGTCGACACCATCGACTTCGTGGTGTTCCCGCCGCGCATCCTCGTGGCCCAGAACACGTTCCGGCCGCCCTGGTACCACCGTAACGTCGCGAGCGAGTTCATGGGGCTGATCCACGGGGCCTACGACGCCAAGGCCGAGGGCTTCGTGCCCGGCGGCGCGTCCCTGCACAACTGCATGAGCGCGCACGGACCGGATGCCGACACCTTCGCCAAGGCCAGTGCCGCTGACACCTCCCGGCCGGACTACCTCACCGAGACGATGGCCTTCATGTTCGAGTCGTGCGACGTCTTCAGGCCGACGACGTTCGCCCTGGAGACCGCCCAGCTGCAGGAGGACTATTTCCGCTGCTGGCAGAACCTCGGGAAGCACTTCGATCCGGCGCGGCCATGACGCGGGTGAACGAAACCCACGCGCCGGACCTGCGCAGCTGGGTCGGGTCCGCGAACGAGGACACGACGGATTTCCCGATCCAGAATTTGCCCTTCGGCGTCTTCCGCCGGCGCGGCTCCTCCGGGCCGTTTGGGGGCGGCGTGGCCATCGGGGACCAGATCCTCGACCTGGCCGCCGCGGCCGCCAGCGGCGCACTCGCCGGCGATGCGCGGGATGCCGCGGTGGCCGCCTCGCGCAAGCGCCTCAACGACTTCATGGCCATGGGGCCCGCCGCGTGGTCGGCGCTGCGCCTGGCGCTCTCGCGCGCGCTGCGCACGGGAGCCACGGAGCGCGGCAGGTTGGAGGGATGCCTTCTTGCCCAGCGCTCGGCCGAATACGCCCTGCCCGCGGCCATCGGCGACTACACCGACTTCTACATCGGCATCCACCATGCCACCGCCGTCGGCCGGTTGTTCCGGCCGGACGCACCGCTGCTTCCGAACTACAAATGGGTTCCCATCGGGTACCACGGCCGCAGTTCCTCCGTGGTCGTCAGCGGCGAACCGATCTACCGCCCGCTCGGCCAGAGCAGGGCCGAGGCCGGCGACCCGGAATTCGGTCCGAGCAGGCGCCTGGACTACGAACTGGAGCTCGGTTTCCTGGTGGGCCCGGGCAACCGGCGCGGCGAGCCCATTGCCATCGGCAGCGCCGAGAGCCACCTGTTCGGGGTCGCGCTGTTCAACGATTGGTCGGCGCGCGACATCCAGCCCTGGGAGTACCAGCCGCTGGGGCCCTTCCTGTCCAAGAACTTCGGCAGCACGCTCGCCCCGTGGGTCGTGACATTTGAGGCGCTGGCGCCGTTCCGGGCCGCTTGTCCGCGTGCGCCCGGCGACCCCGAGCCATTGCCCTATCTGAATTCCGAACGGAACCGGGCCAGCGGCTCGGTCGATGTGCAGCTCGAGGTGCTGCTCCAGACCGAGGCGATGGCCCGGTCGGGCCTGCTGCCAGCGCGCCTGTCGCGCTCGAGCTTCGTGGAGGCCGCCTACTGGACCCCCGCCCAGCT
>NZ_JBMIRS010000249.1:0-91153 GCF_049198005.1 Paracidovorax sp. MALMAid1276
GCCCAGGGCGCCACCCTGGGCTTGTCGGTAGTACCCCGCGATCCTCGGTTTTCGCGCGTTTCGCTTCGATGCCTTCTACCGCGCAGACTCCTGGCTGGTCGGCTTTTTGCATGCCCCCGGCATGCCCCCCGCGCCTGTCCACACCCTGACCCTTCCCGCAGCCCATCGCATCCGCATGAACAAAGAGCCCGACTTTCTGGAAAACGTCCGCGCAGAACTCAAGGATGGACGGCGATGGGTGGACCGCAGCATCGTTCTGGCCTACGCCTGTGCGGCAGGCCTGTGTGTGGTGGCCTTCACGCTCATGGCCGATGCGGCGTTCGAACTGTTCATGCACATCTACCACTGGCAGGGGGGCTGGGGCGTATTGCTCTGGGTGCCCGCCGTCACGGCCGCCGTGGTCTGGGCCACGCGTCGCTATGCGCCGGGTGCGGCAGGGTCCGGCATTCCCCAAGTCATCAGCGCACTCAGCCCCGGGTTGCCGCCGGCAGAGCGCGGCCGCTTCGTGTCGCTGTGGCTGTCGTTTGCCAAGATCGTGCTGGCCAGCGCGGGCTTTCTGGCGGGCCTCTCCATCGGGCGCGAGGGGCCCTCGGTGCAGGTGGCGGCCGGCGTCATGCACCATGCGCGGCGCTGGTTTGACGTGCGCTCGGGCATCACCGCCCATGCGCTTCTGGTGGCGGGTGGTGCGGCCGGCATTGCCGCTGCGTTCAACGCACCGCTGGCCGGCGTGGTGTTCGCCATCGAGGAGCTGTCGCGCAAGATGGAATCGCGCAGCAGCGGCGTGATCATCGCGGCCATCGTGCTGGCAGGCCTGATGGGCGTTTCCGCGTTCGGCAACCTCAGCTATTTCGGGCGCATCCAGGTGCCCCACCTCGACTGGGACGCGCTGCTGCCCGGCCTGGCCGTGACCCTGGTCTGCGGCGTGCTGGGCGGCTTGTTTGCCAAGTTGCTGGCGGCCTCGCTGACCGGCACGAGCGAGCGCATGTGCCGCCTGCGCGCGCGCTTTCCCATCCGTTTTGCGGCGGGCGGGGCGCTGGTCGTCGCCATCATCGGCCTGGTCACCGGGGGCGCAACCTTCGGTGCGGGATCCGAAGCCGTCAAGCACATGCTGGCTGGCGAGGCGGACGTGCCCGCCTTCTACGTCACGCTCAAGTTCATCACCACCTGGCTGTCGGCATGGGTGGGCGTGCCGGGCGGCATCTTTGCACCTTCGCTGTCCATCGGCGCCGGGGTGGGCCACAACGTATCGCTGCTCATGGGCGCGGACATCGGGCCTGCCCTGATCGCCATGGGCATGGCCGCGTTTCTGGCCGCCGTCACGCAAGCACCGCTCACCGCCTTCATCATCGTGATGGAAATGGTCGACGGGCACGCGATGGTGCTGAGCCTCATGGCAGCCGCCATGCTGGCCAGCCTGGTCTCGCGCATGCTGGCCCGGCCGCTGTACGAGACGCTGGCGCAGGCCATGCTGCAATCGCTGGCACCCCCTCCCCCTGCAACGGAGCCCGGGCCGGACCCCGCGCCCGTTGCCGCTGCCGAACGCGATCCGGTGCCCAATCCGGCGCAGGCGCCGAAGCCCTAGGCCGTCCGACATGACAGGGACCGTGCCCCCGCCCCCCCTCGACGAACTGCCGCCGCAGCACCCTGCCCCGCGCGACCGCCCCGCCGTCACGCTGCGCGAGGTGGCCGAACGCGCGGGCGTGTCGATGATCACGGTGTCGCGCGCGATCAACACGCCCAGGCAGGTTTCCGACGCCACGCGGGCGCGCGTGCAGGAGGCCGTTGCGGCGCTGGGCTATGTGCCCAACCTGGTGGCGGGCGGGCTGCGCTCGGCGCGCAGCCATGTGGTGACCGCCCTCGTGCCCACCCTCACGGGCCCCTTGTTCGGCAGCATGGTGCAGGCGCTCACCGATGCGCTGGAACTGCGCGGCTTTCAGGTCATGGTGGGCCAGGTCGGCTATGCGCATTCGCGCGAGGACGAGCTGCTGCGCGCCATCGTGGGACGCCGGCCCGACGGCATCGTGCTCACCGGCATCATGCATTCCCCCGAAGGCCGGCGGCTGCTCACCGCCTCGGGCATCCCCGTGGTGGAGACCTGGGATTTCACCGACACCCCCATCGACATGCTCGTGGGCCTGCGCCATGAGGCGCTGGGCGCTGCCGTGTGCGAGCACCTGCATGCCCGGGGCCGGCGCCGGCTTGCGCTGCTGAGCGGCGGCGACGAACGTGCGGCGCGCCGCGCGCAGGGCTTTGCCGCAGCGGCGCAGCGGCTGGGCCTGCGCGCCCCCACCGTGCGGCTGGGCAAGTCGCCCACCACCCACGCCGATGGGCGCGATGGCCTGCGCGCGCTGCTGGCCGAAGTGTCCGACATGGACGCGGTGTTCTGCAGCTCCGACATGCTGGCCCTGGGCGTGCTCACCGAGGCCCGGGTGCTCGGCATCGCCGTGCCAGAGCAGTTGGCCGTGATGGGTTTTGGCGACCTCGACTTTGCCCGCACGGTCAGTCCCAGCCTCTCCACCGTGCGCATCGATGGCACGCGCATGGGCCAGACAGCGGCGCGCCTGATCGCGGATCGCGCCGATGGCAAGACCGTCGCCGAGCCCGTGGTGGACATCGGCTTCTCGATCATCGAACGCGACAGCGCCTGAGCGCTCAGGCGCCAAGCCGCACCACGTCCGCGAGTTTTTTGACCAGCGGCTCCATCGCCTCCACCGGCACCTGCGCATAGCCCAGCAGAAAGCCGCGCCAGGGCTGGGCGCGCAGACCCACGGCGTGGCGGCTCAGGGCCGGGGCCATGATGCCGTGCTGCGCCATGAGGCGCGCGCTCAGCGCCACATCGTCGACCCCGCCGTCGTGCAGGCGCAGGGCCAGGTGCATGCCGGCGGTGCCGCCGTGCACGCTGGCCACACCGCCCAGATGCTGCGCCAGTGCCGCCACCAGCGCGTCGCGGCGCTGGCGGTAGAGGCGGCGCATGCGCCGCAGGTGCAGGGCGAACTGGCCGCTCACGATGAACTCGGCCAGCGCGCGCTGCTCGGCCGTGCGCCCGCGCGGCGCGGCGCGGTCCAGCAGCAGGGCCAGCGCGGGCACCAGGGCCGAGGGCACCACCATGAAGCCGATGCGCAGGCCCGGAAAAAACGTCTTGCTGAAGGTGCCCAGGTAGACCACGGGCGCATCGGGCGCCAGGCCCTGCATGCAGGCCATGGGCGGGCCGTCGTGGCGGAATTCGCTGTCGTAGTCGTCCTCGATCACCAGCGCGCCGGCCTGGCGCGCGCCGTCGATCAGCGCCAGGCGCCGGGCCAGACTCAGCACGCTGCCCACCGGATACTGGTGCGAGGGTGTGGTGTAGATGAGCCGCGGGCGCTGGCGCAGCCAGTCGCTGGCGGCGGGGGCCATGCCCTCGGCATCGACCACGATGCCCACGGTCTTGAGCTGCGCCGCGCGGAAGGCCGCCACGGCGCCCTGGTAGCCCGGGTTTTCCATCCACACCGTGTCGCCGGCATCGGCAAACGCGCGGGCGGCCAGGTCCAGGCTGCTTTGCGTGCCATCGGTGATGAAGACCTGCGCGGCCTCGACCCGCGCACCGCGCGCCACGCGCAGGTGCCCGGCAATGGCTTCGCGCAACGCGGGCTCGCCCGCCGGGTCGGCATAGTTGAGGTCGGCGGGCCTGAGCGCGGCCCAGGCCTTGTCCAGCGTGCGCCGCCAGCGCAGCACCGGAAACTCGCCCAGCGCGGGTACACCGGGCGCGAATGCAGCCGCCGTCTCTGATCCGGGCAGCAGTGGCATGTTCTGCGCGCGCCGCGACAGGCTCGCGCGCGGCACAGCCGAATGCTTCTGAGGCTCGGCAACCGCTGCCAACCGCCCGGCCAGCGGTGCCACCACGCTGCCGCGCCGGCTGGCCACGATGAAGCCCTCGCTCGCTAGCTGCTCGTAGGCATAGAGCACGCTGTTGCGCGCCACGCCCAGCTCGGCCGCCAGCGCGCGGCTGGCGGGCAGGCGCGCGCCGCTGGCCAGCGTGCCGCTGCTGATGCCCTGGCGCAGGCATTCGTGCAGCTGGCGCTGCTGGGGCCACCGGGCATGCGCAGGTTGCGCCCGAAACGCGCTGAACATCAGCTGAAACTCCATCGCAGTAGCTGTGGCCCTAAAAAATACTCATGTTGTGGGTCTTATTCTGGCACCACGCAGGTCCTACATTCCGCTGCCTCAGCAACACCCCCGCCGGAACCACGACCCGTGAACGACACCCCTGCCACCGCCCTGCCCGCCACCGACCGCACCCGCATCCGCCGCGTGGCCGAGAACGCCCGCTACGACCGCGCCACGCTGCATGCCATCATCGACGCCGCCTACCTGTGCCATGTGGCCTTTGCCGACGACAAGGGCACGCACTGCATTCCCACCGCCTGCTGGCGCGAGGGCGAGCACCTGTACATCCATGGCTCCAACGGCGGGCGCCTGGTCAAGTGGCTGGGCAAGGGCATACAGGCCTGCGTGACCATCACCCACCTCGACGGACTGGTGCTGGCGCGCTCGGCCTTCAACCATTCGATGAACTACCGCTCGGCCATGGTGTATGGCCGCTTCGAGCCCGTGGCCGACAAGCATGCGGCACTCGCGGCACTGATGAACCACCTTGCCGTGGGCCGCCAGGCCGAAATTCGCGCAGGCAACGACAAAGAATTCGCGGCCACCACGGTGATGCGCATTGCCCTCGACGAGGCCGCGTGCAAGGTGCGCAGCGGCCCGCCGGTGGACGACGCCGAGGACATGCAGCACCCGGTGTGGGCCGGCGTGCTGCCGCTGGTGCAGGTGCGCGGCGCGCCCGTGGCAGACCCGCTGAACACGGCGCCCACGCCCGGCTATGTGGCCGCCTGGGCTGCCGAAGCTCAGGCCTTGTAGATCAGCGCGGCCGCCCGCGCCTCCATCGCCAGCCCCTGCCCCACCGGGCCCAGGCGCTCGGCCGTCTTGGCCTTCACATTGACCTGGTCGGGCGCCACCTGCAGGGCCCGCGCGATGCACTCGCGCATGGCCGGGATGTGTGCGGCCAGCCGCGGCGCCTGCGCCACCACCGTGCTGTCCACATTGCCGATGGCGAATCCGGCGGCGCGCACGCGCCGGGCTGCTTCCGCCAGCAGCACGGCCGAATCCGCCCCGCGGAACTGCGCGTCCGTGTCCGGAAAGTGCCGGCCGATGTCACCCAGTGCAGCCGCACCCAGGATCGCGTCGGTGATCGCATGCAGCAACACATCGGCGTCCGAGTGGCCGAGCAGGCCCATGGTGTGGGGAATGCGGACCCCGCCGATCACCAGGGGCCGCCCTGGCACGAGGGCATGCACGTCCCACCCTTCGCCGATTCTGAAATTCATGTGTTCCCTTGGGTGATGCGCCCGCGCCGGGCGCGTCAGAAAATGGTCTTGCGCCCTGCCGCGCCGGAGGCCTGGCCCCGGTCGCCACCGAAGCGTTCGAGTGTGGTGCCATGCCCGCGCTGGGCCAGCACCGCAGCCGCCAGCGCAAAGTCGTCCGGGTAGGTGACCTTGAAATTCTGCGCCCCACCCGGCACCAGGCGCGGATGCAGGCCCATGGCCTCCATGGCGCTCGCCTCGTCCGTCACGCCCGAGCCCACCTTGTCAATCGCCTCGATCAGCGGGCCGATGCGGAACATCTGCGGCGTCTGCGCCAGCCACTTGTCGCTGCGGTCCACCGTGGCGGACACGCGCACGCCCCCCGGCCCGTCGATGGAGGTCTTGAGCGTGTCGGCCAGCTTGTGGGCGAGCAGGCCGCCCACGCTGTCGCCCGCGCACTGGTCGATCAACGCATCGATCTGGCCCGAGGTGACCAGGCAGCGCGCCGCATCGTGCACCAGCACCCAGTCGTCGTTGCGCGCACCACGCGCCAGCAGCGCACGCAGCCCGCCCAGCACCGTGTCCGCGCGGGTGGGGCCGCCGCACTCCACCGCGAAGTAGCTCGCATGCGGGTACGCATCCAGAAAGCGGTCACCGGGGGCCACGGCCACCAGCGTGCCCAGCAGGCGCGTCACGCCCGCAAACGCTGCCAGCGTGTGCAGCACCATGGGCTGGCCTGCGACCAGGTGGTACTGCTTGGGCAGCTGCGCCGGCACGGCCGCGCCAGGTGCTGAAGACACGGGAGCGGCATCGGACGCCGCCGAAAAGGCGGCAACCGTCGACCGCGCCGCACCATGCGCTGCCGGTGAAGCCGGAGCAACCGCAGCAGCTACTGAAATCGCTGGAATCGCTGTTGGCGCAGCAGCGCCCGGGGTGCCCGGGGTGCCCGCCACCGCCCGCAAGCCCAGGCCCGCACAGGGCAGCAGCGCCCAGAAGCGCCCGTGGGCGGAGAACGGGGCGAGCGGGGGGTGCAGCAACGGTGCGGTCATGGGACGGTCATTCTAAAATCCCCGGTTGCCCGCCCATCCAGCCCGCGCGCGTTCTGCGTCCCGGGGGATGCGGCAAGCCCACCGACGCCCTCCCCCGTCCGCATGGAACTGCCCAAACTCTCCCCCGGAAAACGCTTTGCCCTGCCCCGCCCCGTGGGCAGCGCCGATTCGCTGCTGCTGGCCCGCCTGGCCGAACGCGACAAGGCGGCAGGCCGCACCACCGCCATCGTCACGGCCGACGCCACCGATGCGCAGCGCCTCATCGACGAGATGGCGTTCTTTGCGCCCCACCTGCGCTGCGCGCTGTTCCCCGACTGGGAGACGCTGCCGTACGACACCTTCAGCCCGCACCAGGACCTGATCAGCGAACGCCTGGCCACCCTCTGGCGCATCAGCCAGAAGGACAAGGACACCGGCGCCGACGTGGTGCTGGTGCCCGCCACCACGGCGCTGTACCGCCTCGCCCCGCCGTCCTTCCTGGCCGGCTATACCTTCCACTTCAAGGTCAAGCAAAAGCTCGACGAGGCCAAATTCAAGGCCCAGCTCACGCTGGCCGGCTACAGCCATGTATCCCAGGTGGTGAGCCCGGGCGAATACGCGGTGCGCGGCGGGCTGATCGACCTGTTTCCGATGGGCTCGCTGGTGCCCTACCGCGTGGACCTGTTCGATGACGAGATCGACAGCATCCGCACGTTCGATCCCGACAGCCAGCGCAGCCTGTACCCCGTGCCCGAGGTGCGCCTCTTGCCCGGCCGCGAGTTCCCGATGGACGACGAGGCGCGCGCCAAATTCAGGAGCCGCTGGCGCGAGATGCTGGAGGGCGACCCCACCAAGAGCCGCATCTACAAGGACATGGGCGCCGGCGTGGCCACAGCCGGCATCGAGTACTACCTGCCGCTGTTCTTCGACGACACGGCCACGGTGTTCGACTATCTTGGCAACGAGGCCACGGTGGTGCTGCACGGCGACCTGGAACCGGCCTTTCAGCGCTTCTGGCAGGACACGAGCGACCGCTACCGCCTGGTGCAGGGCGACCCCGAACGCCCGGTGCTGCCGCCCGAGTCGCTGTTCCTCTCGGTCGACCAGTTCTACACCCGCGCCAAGGAGCATGCCCAGCTGTCCATCCGCCCCGGTGTGGAGGACGTGGATGACAACTCACACTTCCACAAGCTGGGCGACCTGTCCGTGGTGCGCGGCGCCGAAGACCCGCTGGCCCGGCTGCACGCCCACATCCGCAACACCCAGCACCGCGTGCTGCTGCTGGCCGAAAGTGCTGGCCGGCGCGAGAGCCTGCTCGACTTTCTGCGCGCCAGCGGCGTGAACCCGCCCGCCTTCGACTCGCTGGCCGAGTTCCAGGGCACAGAGGGCGAAAAGGTGGGCATTGCCACCGCCGGCCTCACCGTGGGCTTCAGCTGGGTCGAGGACAGCATCGACTTCGTCACCGAGACCGAGCTTTTTGCCGCCGGCCCCACCACGCGTCGGCGCAAGAAGCAGGAGCAGGTGAGCGACGTCGAAGCGCTGATCAAGGACCTGGCCGAGCTCAACGTAGGCGACCCGGTGGTGCACAGCGCGCATGGCATCGGCCGCTACCGCGGCCTGGTCAACATGGACGTGGGCAACAAGAACCCCGACGGCACGCCCGCCATGCAGGAGTTCTTGCACCTCGAATACGCCGACAAGGCTGTGCTGTATGTGCCCGTGAGCCAGCTGCAGCTCATCAGCCGCTACACCGGCGTGAGCGCCGATGAGGCGCCGCTGCACAAGCTCGGTAGCGGCCAGTGGGAAAAGGCCAAGCGCAAGGCCGCCGAGCAGGTGCGCGACAGCGCGGCCGAGCTGCTCAACATCTACGCCCGCCGCGCCGCGCGCGAGGGCCATGCCTTCCGCTACAGCCCGCAGGACTACGAGACCTTTGCCAACGACTTCGGCTTTGAAGAAACGGCCGACCAGAACGCCGCCATCCACGCGGTGATCCAGGACATGATCAGCCCCCGCCCCATGGACCGCCTGGTCTGCGGCGACGTGGGCTTCGGCAAGACCGAGGTCGCCCTGCGCGCGGCCTTCGTGGCCGTCACCGGGGGCAAGCAGGTGGCCTTCCTCGCGCCCACCACGCTGCTGGCCGAGCAGCACTACCAGACGCTGGTGGACCGCTTCAGCAAGTGGCCCGTGAAGGTGGCCGAGGTCTCGCGCTTTCGCTCGGGCAAGGAGATCACCGCGGCCATCAAGGGCATCGGCGACGGCACGGTGGACATCGTGGTGGGCACGCACAAGCTGCTTTCCGAATCCACCAAGTTCCACAACCTGGGCCTGCTCATCATCGACGAGGAGCACCGCTTCGGCGTGCGCCACAAGGAGCAGATGAAGGCCCTGCGCGCCGAGGTGGACGTGCTCACCCTCACGGCCACGCCCATCCCGCGCACGCTGGGCATGGCGCTGGAGGGGCTGCGCGACCTGTCGGTCATCGCCACCGCGCCGCAGCGGCGCCTGGCGATCAAGACGTTTGTGCGCAACGAGGGCACGGGCGTGATCCGCGAAGCCGTGCTGCGCGAACTGAAGCGCGGCGGGCAGGTCTACTTCCTGCACAACGAGGTGGAGACCATCGAGAACCGCCGCCAGAAGCTCGAAGAGATCCTGCCCGAGGCCCGCATCGCCGTGGCCCACGGCCAGATGCCCGAGCGCGAGCTGGAGCGCGTGATGCGCGACTTCGTGGCCCAGCGCTTCAACATCCTCTTGTGCTCGACCATCATCGAGACCGGCATCGACGTGCCCACGGCCAACACCATCATCATGAGCCGCGCCGACAAGTTCGGCCTGGCGCAGCTGCACCAGCTGCGCGGGCGCGTGGGCCGCAGCCACCACCAGGCGTATGCCTACCTCATGGTGCCCGACACCGAGGGCCTGACCAAGCAGGCCGCGCAGCGCCTCGATGCCATCCAGCAGATGGAGGAACTGGGCAGCGGCTTCTACCTGGCCATGCACGACCTGGAGATCCGCGGCGCGGGCGAGGTGCTGGGCGAAAACCAGAGCGGCAACATGCTCGAAGTCGGCTTTCAGCTCTACAACGAGATGCTCAGCGAGGCCGTCAAGGCGCTCAAGGCCGGCAAGGAGCCCGACCTGCTCTCGCCCCTGTCCGTCACCACCGACATCAACCTGCACGCCCCCGCCCTGCTGCCCGACGACTACTGCGGCGACGTGCACCTGCGCCTGTCGTTCTACAAGAAGCTGGCCACGGCCAAGAACCCCGACCAGATCGACGGCCTGCTCGAAGAGATCGTGGACCGCTTCGGCAAGCTGCCGCCCCAGGCGCAGACGCTGATCGACGTGCACCGCCTGCGCGTGCTGAGCCAGCCTTACGGCGTGGTGAAGGTCGATGCGGCGCCGGGCGTCATCAACATCACCTTCAAGCCCCAGCCGCCGATTGACCCGATGCGCATCATCGAGCTGATCCAGAAGAACAAGCACATCAAGCTGGCGGGCAACGAGAAGCTGCGCATCGAGCGCGAGTTGAAGGAGCCGAAAGACCGCGCGCAGATGGTGCGCGACGTGCTGCGCAGCCTGGGGCAGCCACTGGCGGCATAAAATTTTGACCGATTTTGCCCCTCAGCGCTTATTGCAAAAGACTTTGCAGCTATTTAATTTGTAGCAACCATCTGCAGCCAGATCTGACAGCAGGCCTGCCAGGGCGGGCCCGCGCTCATCGACAATCGCACCTTTCCCTCCCGTCCCCGTCTTGTCCCTTCACGCTTTCAGTCCTTCCATGCAACACGCCACCGAATTCGCCCCCGGCCTCGTCGTCCAGGGCATCACGCCCCCGCTGTCCCTGTCGGCCTACAAGCTCATCGCGTTTGACATGGACTCCACCCTCATCAACATCGAGTGTGTGGACGAAATCGCCGATGCCGCAGGCCGCAAGGCCGAGGTGGCCGCCATCACCGAAGCGGCCATGCAGGGCGTGATCACCGACTACAAAGAGAGCCTGCGCCAGCGCGTGGCCCTGCTCAAGGGCGTGACGGTGCAGCACATGGAGCAGGTATTCACCGAACGCCTGCGCTTCAACCCCGGCGCCCAGGCGCTGATCACGGCCGCCAAGGCCGCAGGCCTGACGACGCTGCTGGTCTCTGGCGGCTTCACCTTTTTTGCCGACCGCGTGAAGGCCGGGCTGGGCATTGATTTCGCCCGATCCAACATGCTGGAGGTGGAAGACGGCCTGCTCACCGGCCGCATGGTGGACCAGCCCTGGGGCGACATCTGCGACGGCGCCGAAAAGCGCCGCACGCTGCTCGAAGTGGCTTCGCTCATGGGCATCTCCCCCCAGCAGGCGATTGCCGTGGGCGACGGCGCCAACGACCTGCCCATGATGGAAGCTGCAGGCCTGTCGGTGGCCTACCATGCCAAGCCTGCCGTGCGCGCGCAGGCCAAGGTCGCCATCAACCAGGGTGGACTCGACCGGCTGCTGGAAGTGCTGCGCTGATCCACCTCGGCACTGCAGCGCATTCATGCTGAAGGCCCGCATCACCCGCGCAGCACAAGACTTGCGCAGGGGCTGGAAACAACACCTTGCCACCCTCACACTCGCATGGATGGCCGTCGTGGCGGTGGACACCTGGCGCACGCGCGACCTGCCCCAGGGCCCTGCGCCCGACGTGGCACTGGTGATGGCCGCCCGCGCTGGCGCCCCCACCCCCACCCCCACCCCCACCACCCTGGCCACATGGCGCGCCCAGCACCCCGGCCAGGCCGTGGCCGTGCACTTCTGGGCCGAATGGTGTACGGTGTGCAAGCTCGAAGAGCCCAGCATCGCCAGCCTGTCTGCCGACTGGCCGCTGCTGGGCGTGGCCATGCAGTCCGGCAACGCCGAGCGGGTGGCCCAGGTGCAACGCCAGCGCGGCATGCCCTGGCCCACGGCGGTGGACCCGCACGGCACCCTGTCGCGCAGCTGGGGCGTGCGCGCCGTGCCCGCGCTGGTGGTGATCGACGCCCACGGCCAGGTGCGGTTTTCCACCTCGGGCTACACCCCCGAATGGGCCATGCGCCTGCGGCTGTGGTGGGCGCAGACCCTGCCGCATTGGCGCTTCATGCTTTCAAAAACATAGCGCGAATCGCTTGGTGGTGCAGCGCTGAAGCAAGCGTTTTCGCGACGGTCCTGACCGGGCAGACCGGCCTCCCAGATTTCTCCTCAATCGATGGGCACAGTGCAGGCCATCCCCACTTGCAGGAGTTCCCCCATGGCCCGCCTTCCCGCGCCTATCGCCCGTTCCAACGCCACTTTTGCCACGCCAGGTGCCGCCCTCGACCCGGCTCTGTCCCCGCAGGGCATGCCCACCACGGCGCTGCGCAGCGCAGCAGCAACCCGCGCGGCGGTGCCCGCCGCCAGCCGCCGCCTTGCACTGGGCGCGCTGGGTTCGCTGGGCATGGCGACCTTGCTGGGCTGCGGCGGAGGGAGCGATGACGCAGCGGCCGCCGCGACGGACACGACCGGCACCGGGACGGGAACAGGCACCGGCACAGGTACTGGGACAGGGACCGGCACGGGAACCACCACCACCTGCTCCGTCGTCCCCGAGGAAACCGCCGGCCCCTACCCGGCCGATGGCTCCACCGCCAGCAACGCCACCTACAACGTGCTCGCACTCAGCGGCATCGTGCGCTCGGACATCCGCAGCTCCATCGGCTCGGCCACCCCGGCCAGCGGCGTGCCGCTCACCATCACCATCACGCTGACCAACACGCGGGCCAGCTGCGCGCCGCTGTCGGGCTATGCCATCTACCTGTGGCATTGCACGCAGGACGGCAACTATTCGGTGTACTCGTCCAACAACATTGCCGACAACTACCTGCGCGGCGTGCAGGCCACCGACGCCAATGGCACCGTCAGCTTCACCACCATCGTGCCGGGCTGCTACGCGGGCCGCATGCCGCACATGCACCTCGAGATCTATTCCACGCTGGCCTCGGCCAACAACGCGCGCAACAAGGTGCGCACCACGCAGCTCGCGTTCCCCACCGCGCTGCTCAGCAGCATCTACAACAGCAACGCGGGCTACAGCGCCAGCGTGCGCAACCTGGCCAACATCAGCTTCGCCACCGACAACGTGTTCAGCGACGGCACCGAGCTGGAGATGACCAGCATGCAGGCCACCACGGGCGGTGGCTACGCCGCCAGCATCACGATTTCCATCGCCGCCTGATTCACCGCCCACCGTTTCACCAGGCCCCGCCCATGTCCCCCATTCACACCTCGCTCGCCCCCCTGATGATCCTGCTGGCCCTGGGCACCACCGCGTTCACCGCATCGGCCCAGCCGCAGCGCGGCGGCACACCGCCCGCCCCGCCGCCCGAGGCCTACGCCGCCTGCCAGGGCCAGGCCGAAGGCGCGTCCGTCACGCTGACCCTGCCGGACGGCAAAACGCTCGCCGGCACATGCCGCACAATGAACGGCACCCTGGTGGCCATGCCCGCCGGCGGGCCCGGTGGCCCTGGCGGACCGGGCGGCCCGCCCCCTTCCCGCTGAACGCTGGCCGCCATCACAGCCCCATGCCCCACCTGACCCTGCACCGCAAAGCCTTCATCGCGCTGGCCGCCTTGCTGGTGGCCCTGCTGCTGATCTTTGCGGGCTTCTCGCGCCTGGGCCTTCAGCGCGGGCTGGGGCCGTATGTGGCCGAGATCGAGTTGGCCCGCATGGACTGGCTGGCCGAGCGCCTGCAGGCCCATCACACGCAGGCGGGCGGGTGGGACAGCCTGCGCAGCCAGCCCAGCCTGTGGGGCCGCTTGAGCCACCCGGGCGGCGGCGCGCGCCGGCCCGGTCCACCGCCCCCCGGCGACCCTGGCAGTGCGCGCGAGCCGCGCCCCGGCCCGCCCCCGGGCCAGTCGGAATCGGGGCATCCACCGCCACCGCCCGACGATCTGAACCACCCGGGCCAGGGCAGCGGCGGGCCGCCCCTGCGCCACCCCAACGACATCTACCCCCGCCTGGGCCTGCTCGACGCACAGGACCGTCTGGTGGTGGGCGCCGCGCCGCAGCCCGGTGGCGCGCGCCTGGCGCTCCGCGGCGAAGGCGGCCAGCCCATCGGCCAGCTGGTGCTGGCGCCGCCCCAGGGCGTGCGCAGCGAGGCCACCCAGGCCTTCCTCGCGCAGCACCTGGGCTTTGTGGCCTGGACGGGGCTGGCCGGGCTGGCGCTGGCGTTGCTGCTGTCGGGCTGGCTGGCGCGCCGCTGGCTGGGGCCGGTGCAGGCGCTGGCGCAGGGTGCGCGGGCGGTGGCACAGGGGCAACTGCATACCCGCGTGCCGGTACAGGGCCGCGACGAGCTGGCCCAGCTGGCGCGCACCTTCAACACCATGGCCGAGCAGCTCTCCAGCATCGAAGCCAGCCGCCGCCAGTGGCTGGGCGACGTGGCCCACGAGCTGCGCACGCCGCTGGCCGCCATGCGCGCCGAGATCGAGGCGGTGCAGGACGGCGTGCGCCCCTTCGACGACAAGACCGCGCTGCGCATGCACCGGCAGGTGATGCGCCTCATCCAACTGGTGGGCGACCTGCGCGCCAGCCTGGACGCCGGGGCCAGCAGCGCGCCGTCCGCCCAGGTGCCGGTGCACCCGCTGCCGCTGCTGCAGGAGGCGCTGGCGTCGATGCAGGCGCGCCTGACGCAGGCCGGCATCGGTGTGGACGCATCCGGCCTGCAGGACCTGGCCGCGCAGACGCCCCCACCCCTGGTGCTGGGCGATGCGCAGCAGCTGCACCAGGTGTTCATGAACCTGCTGGAGAACAGCCTGCGCTACACCGACCGCGGCGGGCAGCTGCACGTCGGCGCCAGTGCAGTGGCCGGGCCGCAGGGTGCGCCGCGCCTGCAGCTGCAGCTGGACGACAGCGCACCCGGCGTGCCCGCGCACGAGCTGCCCCGCATCTTCGAGCGCCTGTACCGCGCCGAGACCTCGCGCAACCGCGACCACGGCGGCGCGGGCCTGGGCCTAGCCATCTGCCGCGCCATCGTGCAGGCGCACGGCGGCACGCTGGCCGCTTCCGAATCACCGCTGGGCGGGCTGCGCATCACGCTGGAGCTGCCCCTGCTGGACAACCCCCACCCATGAGCCCCCGCATCCTGGTCGTCGAAGACGAGCCTGACATCGCCGCCATCGTGGTCGACTACCTGCGCCACGCCAGCTACACCGTCGAACACCACGCCGACGGGCGCGCGGCGCTGGCCAGCCTCGTGGCCGCTCCGCCGGACCTCACCCTGCTGGACATCATGCTGCCGGGCATGGACGGCCTGGCCATCCTGCGCGAGGCGCGGCGCCACACCGCCAACCCCATCATCATGCTCACCGCCCGCGTCGAGGAGGTGGACCGCCTCATCGGCCTGGAGCTGGGCGCAGACGACTACATCTGCAAACCCTTTTCTCCGCGCGAGGTGGTGGCGCGGGTGAAGGCCGTGCTGCGGCGCACGGCCCCGACCCTGCCTGAGGCCCCCATTGCCGCTGGCCTGCAGCTGCACACCGCGCAGTGGCAAGCCACGCTGGGCGGCCAGCCGCTGGGGCTCACGCCCCGCGAGTTCCGGCTGCTGCAGGTGCTGGCCCGGCAGCCGGGGCGCATCTTCTCGCGCGCGCAGCTGCTGGACCAGGCCTACGACGACACGCTGGACGTGAACGAACGCGCCGTGGACAGCCACGTGAAGAACCTGCGCAAGAAGCTCAAGGCCGCCAGCGGCGACGGCACAGACTGGATCCGGTCGGTGTACGGCGTGGGCTTTGCGCTGGAGGCGCCTGCGGCGGCGGGCTGAGGCCCTGGACCCGGAAGTTTGCCGCCCGCCTTTAGCTATATTTTGTATAGCCAAAAACTTTTATGGATAAAGCGCTGAAGGCGTTTTTTATTCATATTCAATCCCCCCATGGCCAGTGGACGCACCGCACTGCCGGTGCCAGCGCCTTGGGATGCGCCCCACCCGCACACACGCAGGCCGCCTACACCGCAGCCCTGCGCGCAGCGGTGTGATGGGAGGCCTTGCCGGTCCGGCGGTGCGCAGACCGCGCATTCGTTGTCCCCACGTCCCTCCCACCCCTCCCGCCCCTCCCGCCATTTCCCGATGCCCGCGTCCACGTCCACGTCCACGTCCACACCCGCAGCCACCCGCCCTGCCCCCAACACCGCAACCGCCGCCCTCGCCGCCACGCCGGTGCGCCCACGTCCGTTGCCCGGGGGCCTGGTGTATGTCAGCCCCACGCTGCCCGGCCTCACGCGCGTGCGCAGCGGCGCCAAGGCGTTTCGCTATCGACTGCCCGACGGGCAATGGCTCCAGGATTCCGACGAGATCATGCGGATCCGGCGGCTGGCCATTCCGCCCGCCTACACCGACGTATGGATCTGCCCCTTGCCCCACGGCCACCTGCAGGCCACGGGACTGGATGCGCGGGGGCGCCGCCAGTACCGCTACCACCCCGAATGGCGCCAGCAACGCGACGCCGGCAAGTTCGAACACATGCAGGCCTTTGGCCGCGCGCTGCCACGCATCCGCCGCCGCGTGGCGCGCGATCTGGCCGCGCACCGCCCGGGCCGGCCGCTCACACGCACCCTGGTGCTGGCCACGCTGGTGCGCCTGCTGGACACCACCTACCTGCGCGTGGGCAACGAGGAATACGCGGCCAGCAACCGATCCTATGGCCTGACCACGCTGCGCACGCGCCATGCGCGCCTGGAGGGCAATCAGGTCACGCTGCGCTTTCGCGGCAAGAGCGGCGTGATGCAGGAAGCCGCACTCGACGACCCGCGCGTGGCCCGCGTGGTGCGCCGCTGCCAGCAGCTGCCGGGGCAGGAGCTGTTCCAGTATGTGGACGAAGACGGCACGCCGCGCACGGTCGGTTCGAGCGACGTGAACGACTACCTGCGCGAGATCACGCACAGCCCCGGCGCGGAGGGCGAGCATTTCACGGCCAAGGACTTCCGCACCTGGCACGGCACTGCCCAGGCCCTGGAACTGACGCGGCTGGCCTGCGCGCCCCAGGCTGGCAGCAACGACACGGGCGCCGAGGCCCGCCAGCGCTACAGCGCCAAGGCCATCCTTGCCGAGGTCGCCCGCCAGCTGGGCAACACCCCGGCCGTGTGCAAAAAATCGTATGTGCACCCCGCCGTGCTGGAACTGGGCACGCGCCTGGCGTCCGACGCGGGCCCCAGCATGCAGAACATCTGGGACAGGCTGGGCGGCGCCGCGTCGCCGCGCGGGCTCAGCGCGGCGGAGCGGCGCCTGTTGGCGTTTCTTCGCCGGCCGCAGAACCGGCCGGTCCCGCGTAGCCCGGCCTCAGCCCGCTGAAGACGCTGCCAGGCGCCGGAACGCGGCGCCATGCGCCCTTCAGCGCCCCACCATGTTCGCGGGCACCACCCACTGGTCAAACTGCTCGCCGGTGACATGGCCCGAGGCCACGGCGGCGTCGCGCAGGCTGGTGCCTTCCTGGTGCGCCTTCTTGGCAATGAACGCGGCCTTGTCGTAGCCGATGTGCGTGTTGAGCGCGGTCACCAGCATCAGCGAGCGGTCCACCAGCTCGGTGATGCGCTCGCGGTTGGGCTCGATGCCCACGGCGCAGTGGTCGTTGAAGCTCACCATGCCATCAGCCAGCAGGCGCACGCTCTGCAAAAAGTTGTGCGCCACCATGGGGCGGAACACGTTCAGCTCGAAGTTGCCGCTGGCACCGCCGAAGTTGATGGCCACGTCGTTGCCGAACACCTGGGCAGCCAGCATGGTCACGGCCTCGCTCTGCGTGGGATTGACCTTGCCGGGCATGATGGACGAGCCGGGCTCGTTCTCGGGAATGCTCAGCTCGCCGATGCCGCTGCGCGGGCCGCTGGCCAGCCAGCGCACGTCGTTGGCGATCTTCATCATGCTGGCGGCCAGGGTCTTGAGCGCGCCGTGCGCATGCACCAGCGCATCACAGCTGGCCAGGGCCTCGAACTTGTTGGGTGCGGTCACGAAGGGCAGACCGGTGAGGCGCGCCAGCTCGGCCGCGGCCTGCTCGGCATAGCCTTTGGGCGCGTTCAGGCCCGTGCCCACGGCCGTGCCGCCCAGCGCCAGTTCGCACAGATGGGGCAGCGCGGCACGCACGTGGCGCTCGCCATGGTCCAGCTGCGCCACATAGCCCGAAAACTCCTGGCCCAGCGTGAGCGGCGTGGCGTCCTGCAGGTGCGTGCGGCCGATCTTGACGATGCCGTCGAAATCCTTGGCTTTCTTGTCGAGCGTGGCGCGCAGCTTGGCGATGGCGGGCAGCAGGCGGTGCGTGATCGCGTCCACGGCCGCCACGTGCATGGCGGTGGGGAACACGTCGTTGCTCGACTGGCTGCGGTTCACATCGTCGTTGGGGTGCACCCGGCGGCCTTCGCCGCGCTCGCCGCCCAAAATCTCGCTGGCGCGGTTGGCCAGCACCTCGTTGACATTCATGTTGGTCTGCGTGCCCGAGCCGGTCTGCCACACCACCAGCGGGAATTCGCCCGGGTGCTTGCCCGCGATGACTTCATCGGCGGCCGCCACGATGGCTTCGGTCTTCTTCGCGTCCTGCAGGCCCAGGGCCTGGTTCACCACGGCGGAGGCACGTTTGACCTGGGCCAGCGCCTTGATGATTTCGCGCGGCTGCTGCTCGCCCGAGATGTCGAAGTTCTGCAGCGAGCGCTGCGTCTGCGCGCCCCACAGCCTGTCGGCCGGGACGTCAATGGGGCCAAAGGTGTCGCGTTCGGTACGGGTGGTCATGAAAGGGCTCTCCTGAAGAAGGCGAGAAAGCGGAAAAGCGAGAAGGCGGGCGCACCATGCATAAAAACATGGGTGCGGATGCGCCAAGGTACGCCACGAGGATAATCTAAAATATAACGATTCTTATTTACAACACTGCGGACGGTTCGTCATAGGGTTGCATGGCGCTTGCAGGGCAATATGCACGCATCTGTCGGCCATTGTGGGTATCCCTCTCTACCGCCCGAGGGAGTGAAATTGCAACAAATTGGTACAATTTGCACCCACTTGAGCCTGCCAATGGGCTTTTTTAGCGCCAGAGCGCTGCCCTGGCGCCCTCACCTGGGCCCCGACGCCCGCCTCCACAACTTTTTTCTACCCGCGCGGCCTCTCCACGAGGCGGCTTGTCGGCGCGACGCCCTCGTGGCCTCTTGCGGCTCGCCGACCTCATCGCTCACACTTGTTTCCCTGGCAGCCCTCCATGAGTTCGTTCATGCCCTTCAGCTACAACCTGTACGTGGTAGCGGCCTCGTTTGCCATCGCGATGCTCGCCTCGTATGTCACGCTGGATCTGGCCGGACGTGTTCGCACGTCGCACCGGCGGGTGGGGCTGGCATGGTGGGCGGCGGGCTCGTTGGTGATGGGCACGGGGATCTGGTCCATGCACTTCCTGGGCATGCAGGCGTTCCAGCTGCCCATCGACATTGGTTTTGGCGCGGGCCTCACGCTGCTGTCGTGGCTGGCAGCCGTGGCCGCTTCGGCAGTGGCGCTGGGGCTGGCAAGCCGCGAGCACTTCGGCGCCCTGCCCCTCACCTTGGGCGCGCTAGCGATGGGCGCGGGCATCAGCGGCATGCACTACATCGGCATGGCAGCGATGGACATGGTGCCAGGCATCGTGTGGAACCTGCGGATCGTTGCGCTTTCGGTGCTGGTTGCCGTGGCCGCGTCGGCGGCTGCGCTGATGATGTTCAAGCTGCTGCGCAGGGTGCGCCCGTCGCGCCGGGTGGCCTGGCAGGTGGCCGCCGCGTTGGTGATGGCCATTGCCATCTGCGGCATGCATTACACGGGCATGGCCGCCGCGAGTTTTGCGGCAGGGTCGGTGTGCCGCAGCGCAGGGGCGCTGGGCGGCCCGGGGCTGACAGCCCTGGTGCTGATCGCCACGGGCATGCTGTTGATCAGCACGCTGTTCACCTCCATCCTGGATGCGCGGCTGCAGAGCACGGCGCTGAACCTGACACGGTCGCTGAAGGAGAGCAACGCGCGCCTGCAGGCCGCCAACGACGAACTGCAAAAACGCGCGTTCGCCGACGCCCTCACGGGCCTGCCCAACCGCTTGCTGTTTGAAGATCGGCTGATCCACGCCCTGCTGCGGCTGGACCGCACCAATCATTTGCGCGTGGTGGACCGCCTGGCCGTGCTGTTCGTAGACCTCGACGGATTCAAGCCCATCAACGATTCGTTCGGCCACGCGGCGGGCGACACGATTCTGCGCGGCGCGGCGGATCGGCTGCGCCACGAGGCGCGCGAATGCGACACCGTGGCCCGCGTGGGCGGAGACGAGTTTCTGGTGCTGCTGGAAGACGTGACGGACGTGGCGGCCTGCGTGTCGGTCGCCAATCGCGTGCTCGCCACGTTGTCGCGCCCGTTCGAGGTCTCGGGCAAGCAGGTCCAGATCACCTGCTCTATCGGCATCGTGGTGCACCCCGACCATGGCGACCGCACCAAGCTGGTGGCCAACGCCGATGCCGCCATGTACGCCGCCAAGCGCGCGGGCGGCGGGTGCTACACCTTGTTCGAGCCGCACATGGGCTCGGATGCCTCGGAACAGCTGGAGCTGCAAAGCGACCTGCGGCAAGCCATCGAGCGGGGCGAGCTGCAACTGCACTATCAGCCCAAGATTGACAGCACGCGCGGCCAGATCAGCGGCGTGGAAGCCCTGCTGCGCTGGAACCACCCGCGCCATGGCATGGTCAGCCCGCTGGTGTTCATCGGCCTGGCCGAACGCTTCGGCCTGATCAACAAGCTGGGCAACTGGGTGATCAACGAGGCCTGCCGCCAGACGGCTGAATGGGGCCGCAACGGGATGCGCATGCGCGTGGCCATCAACTTGTCGGTGCACCAGCTGCGCGAGAGCGGCCTGCCCGACCGCATTGAACAGGCGTTGCGGTTTCACGGCCTGGACGCCTCGCAGCTGCTGTGCGAGATCACCGAGTCCGTCGCCATGGAAGACATCCGGGCCACGCAGCGCACCTTCGACGGACTGGCGCGCATCGGAGTTTTTCTGTCCATCGACGACTTCGGCACCGGGTATTCGAGCCTGAACTATCTGCGCCAGTTGCCGGCGCAACAGCTCAAGATCGACCGCAGCTTTGTGAACGACCTGGAGGAAAGCGAAGACGCGCGCGCCGTGGTCAGCGCTGTGGTGAGCCTGGCCCACGCGCTGGGCCTGAAGGTGGTGGCCGAAGGCGTGGAAACCGAGGGCCAGCGCGACATTCTTCTGGCCATGGACTGCGACGAACTGCAGGGCTTCTTCTTTGCCCGCCCCATGCCCGCCGATTCGCTGCTGGCATGGTCGCAGGGCGACAAACCCGACGGCGCCGTGGATTTCACGCCGTCCGTGATCGGCTCGCTCTGACAGTCGGCCCCATGTCGGTGTGGCGCCCCGAGGATGCGGCGCTGGGGCAGCGCCTGCGCGCGTAACGGCGCTGTTGCAAGTTTTGCACCCAATCGTCGGCATGTTCTTACAGCAGTGCGGCGATGGCAGAGTGACCATGGGCATGCAGCGGCCCGATGCGCCGCGCCTTCGACCCTCTTCATGCCACCGGGCAACGCCCGACTCCACGGAGACCACCATGGCCCACAGCAGCCTTCTCGGCATCGATGCCGACCCCCTTGCCCATCTTCACAGCGCCACGGGCAATGACAGCCTGGGGCCCAGCGACGCGTCCGATTCGGGCAGCGACAGCGCCGGCCTGTATGGCACCGACCCCGACAATGACACCGACCGCCACGGCACAGGAGAACGCGCCAGCGTCGAGCCCGGAATACGGGTCGAATCGCGCGACATCCTTCCCGACCATCTCGAATCCATGGACAGCGACAGCGACGAGCCAGGCGACGCACCGCGCGTGCATGCAGGCGCAGACGACTATCCCGGCGATGACCCGGCGGACGAGACCCCTGGCAGCGCCGATGCGGACGAGGGCGACACCGGGGACGATGGAAAAGTGGCGTGATACCGGACCCCGGCTGAACGGCGAAACCCGTCGGCCATCCCGTTGAGCGCGCATAGAGCATGGCGCCTGGGGCGCGCCAGCGCCGTGTCAGGGGACGGGTGGGATAATTGCGGGTTGCGTGCTTGCGCATGCACCTGCCCTCCCGCCTCACGACACCACCACGATGACCACCACGATCCAATACGACGACCTCGTCGAGTCCATTGCTGCCGCGCTGCAGTACATCAGCTACTACCACCCCACCGACTACATCGCCCATCTGGCGCGCGCCTACGAACGCGAGAAGAGCCCGGCGGCCAAGGACGCCATTGCGCAGATCCTGACCAACAGCAAGATGAGCGCCACCGGCCAGCGCCCCATCTGCCAGGACACCGGCATCGTCAACGTATTCCTGAAAGTGGGCATGGATGTGCGCTGGGAAGGATTCGCAGGGAGCCTCGATGACGCCATCAACGAAGGCGTGCGCCGGGGCTACAACCACCCCGACAACACGCTGCGCGCCTCCGTCGTGGCCGACCCGCAGTTCGCCCGCAAGAACACCAAGGACAACACGCCCGCTGTGATCTTCACCGAGATCGTGCCCGGCAACACGGTGGACGTGACGGTGGCTGCCAAGGGCGGCGGCTCGGAAAACAAGTCCAAGATGTACATGCTGAACCCCGGCGACAACGTGGTGGACTGGGTGCTCAAGACCGTGCCCACCATGGGCGCCGGTTGGTGCCCGCCCGGCATGCTGGGCATCGGCATTGGCGGCACGGCGGAGAAGGCCGTGCTCATGGCCAAGGAAAGCCTGATGGACGACCTGGACATGTACGAGCTGCAGGCCAAGCAAGCCAGCGGGGCTGAACTCGACAATGTCGAAAAGCTGCGCCTGGAGCTGTTTGACAAGGTCAACGCCCTGGGCATTGGCGCGCAGGGCCTGGGCGGCCTGACCACGGTGCTGGACGTCAAGATCAAGATGTACCCCACGCACGCGGCCAGCAAGCCGATTGCGATGATCCCCAACTGCGCCGCCACACGCCACGCGCACTTCGTGATGGACGGCTCAGGCCCCGTGTACCTCACGCCCCCCAGCCTGGACCTGTGGCCCAACGTGGACTGGGCGCCCGACTACAACAAGAGCAAGAAGGTCAACCTCGACACCCTGACCAAGGAAGAAGTGGCCAGCTGGAAGCCCGGCGACACCCTGCTGCTCAACGGCAAGATGCTGACCGGCCGAGACGCCGCGCACAAGCGCATCCAGGACATGCTGGCCAAGGGGGAAAAGCTGCCCGTGGACTTCACCAACCGCGTCATCTACTACGTGGGCCCTGTGGACCCCGTCAAGGGCGAGGCCGTGGGCCCTGCAGGCCCCACCACCGCCACGCGCATGGACGGCTTCACCGACATGATGCTGGCCCAGACCGGCCTGATCGCCATGGTGGGCAAGGCCGAGCGCGGCCCGGTCGCCATCGAGGCCATCAAGAAGCACCAGAGTGCCTACCTCATGGCCGTGGGCGGCGCGGCCTATCTGGTCTCCAAGGCCATCAAGACCGCGAAGGTCGTGGGCTTCGAAGACCTGGGCATGGAAGCCATCTACGAATTCGACGTGGTGGACATGCCCGTGACCGTGGCCGTGGACGCCGGCGGCACCAGCGCCCACATCACGGGCCCGGCCGAATGGCAAAAGCGCATCGCCTCGGGCGAGTTCAAGGGCATCGGCGTCGCAGCCGCCTGAGCGGGTCTCCTGCGCCGCGCAGCGGCGTGGGCGCGACGGCCTGCGGACCCCAGCCCGTCGCCTGCCAGAAACACTGCCTGACCACTGCCAGCCTCCCTCACAGACCGCCTTCGGGCGGTTTTTTCTTGTGCCGCCCACCCCAGCAGGGCAAGGTGGTCTTCCCTACAATCCACGGTTTCGTCCAACTGCCAGAGCTTGGTTTCTCTCGATGCCGCAGGCCTCTTCCCCCATCGGTGTTTTTGACAGTGGCGTCGGTGGTCTGAGCGTGCTGCGTGCGCTACTGGCCGCCATGCCGAACGAACGTTTTGTGTACCTGGCCGACAGTGCGCACGCGCCCTACGGCGAACGGGGTGACAGCTATGTGGCTGCGCGCACGCATGCGATCACGCACTACCTGCGAGAGCAGCACGACGTCAAGGCGATGGTGGTGGCCTGCAACACGGCCACGGCAGCCGCCATCCACGAAGTGCGCAGCAGCCACCCCACGCTGCCCCTGGTGGGCCTGGAGCCGGCCATCAAACCAGCCCTGGCCGCCACAAAAACGGGCCACATCGGCGTGATCGGCACGCGCGGCACCTTGACCAGCGCAAAGTTCGGCAAGCTCATGGCCTCGCTGGACGGCCAGGCCCGCATGGTGGTGCAGCCCTGCGATGGCCTGGCCCACGCGATCGAACGCAGCGTGGCGCTGCCCGTGCCTTCGGCCGCAGGCACTCCCGAACCAATGGGTTGCAGCACAAACGCGCCGGACCTTGCAGACGCTACCGAAACGGCAGCGCTCTGCAAACGCTACATCACCGCCATGGGTGCATTCGGCACGGCCCCGGGCCAGATGGACACGCTGGTGCTGGGCTGCACGCATTACATCTTCGTTGCCCACGAACTGCGCGCGCTGGTGGGCCCCGAAGTGCAATTCATCGAAACCGGCGAAGCCGTGGCCCGGCAGACGCAGCGGGTTCTCAAAGCCGCAGGCCTGCTGAACACCGTTGAAGGCCCCCAGCCTCCGCAGTCTGCCAACGACGCGCCGGGCGCCCCGGTCACGGTGCAACTGCTCACCACCGGGCCGGTCGACATGCTCGCAGCGGCCGCACAGCGATGGCTGGGACTGCCCGCAGGCTGGTGCCAGTCGGTGCAGGTCCAATAATCCGAATAAAAATGGCCCTCAGCGCTTAATGGATAAGCGCCTGTAGCTATAATTTTAATAGCAACTCTTGATGCATGGGCGCACTCATGGCATCTCACCCGCCCACAGCCGCGCCCCTGTGTGCTCCACATGCGTCAGATACAGCCGCATGTCAAACTCATACTGGTGGTACTGCGGCTCCATGTGGGTGCACAGCTGGTAGAAAGCCTTGTCGTGGTCCTTCTCGCGCAGATGGGCGAGTTCATGAACGACGATCATGCGCAGAAACTCTTCCGGTGCCTGCTTGAACATCGCCGCAATGCGGATTTCATGCTTGGCCGCCAGCCGGCTGCCCTGCACCCGCGACACAGCCGTGTGCAGCCCCAAGGCGTGCCGCACCACGTGGATCTTGTTGTCGAACAGCACCTTGTTCACCGTGCCGGCGTTGCGCAGGTAGCGGGTTTTCAGCTCCTGCGCAAAGTCATACAGCGCCCTGTCACTGCGCACCGCGTGCGCCACGGGATACCTGCGCTGCAACATGTCGCCCAGCCGCCCTTGCGCCAGCAGCTCACGCGCCTGTTCCTGCAAGGCCTGCGGGTAAGAGCGCAGATAGGGAAGGTCTGAAGAAACCGTCATGGCCGAAGCGCGTTGGAAAACATCCCCTTAAGCCCCACGGCCATCGCTCGGGATCGAAGGGATGCCGGGCCCCGAGCTTTGGCCGATGGGCTCGGCCGTACAGCGACGCGGGGCGCGAAATCAGTGCAGGTGGCGCGGGCGGCGGCCACCACCGCCGTGCCCGGCACCCGGTCCACCGGGGCCGCGGGGCGGCTTGCCAATTTCGAGCGAATTGACCAGGGCATCAAACCGCTGGCTGAACAACTTGTCGATCTCGGCCACCACGCCACCGAGTTCGGCGCCGTCAAAATGGCGCTCCATCATGTTCACCACATCCTGCACGAGCAGATCCCGCTGCACCTGCATGATTGCGGCGGGCGTAGGGCCCACGAACAGCATCACGAAGTCGTCGCGCGACTCCGCGCCCTGCTCTTCTTCGTCCTCGTCAAAATCCGTGTCGTAGAAGGTGACTTCAAGGGCGGCGCCTTGTTCAGACAGCTCATTGAGGTTCATGCACATCTCATCGAGCGCCTGGCGGAAATCCTCGTCGCCCCGAACCGTCCAGCACACCTGCAGCAGATGCTCCTTGGAATCAAAGGTGATGCCTGGCTCTTCTTCGTAGGCGCTGCTTGCCCCCTCCACGAGCGACCGCGCACCGGCGTACTTCCACAGAGGCTTCAGCGCGTCCTGCAGCTGCTCGAAGCTGACATCGGCGCGCATGGGCACCTGGCCGTGGACGTGGATTTCGAAGGGAGGGTTGTAACTTGACATGTTTGAATCCTGGAGCCATTTTTCGAACAGGCTCTTCGTGGTGCCCCGAGCCGGGGTCGAACCGGCACGCCCCTTTTCAGGAAAGCGGCGGATTTTAAGTCCGCAGTGTCTACCAATTTCACCATCGGGGCGCCGGATGCCCAGCGCACACCTGCGCCGCAGCGTAACCCGGGCCGCGCATGCACGCAATGCCCTGTCGCATCTGTGGTCACAGGCCCTGCACATCCCTGCGCCACCAAGAAAAAAGGGAAGCCTGAGCTTCCCTTTGGAAATTTGGAGCGGGAAAAGAGTCTCGAACTCTCGACCTCAACCTTGGCAAGGTTGCGCTCTACCAACTGAGCTATTCCCGCATTTGCCTGCCTCACGATCCGTTACCGTCACGCGAATCAGCAAGCCTCAAATTATATCGCTGTTTTGAGCTCTTCCGGACAAAATTCAAAAAATCGTCCGCCAAAGCCCATCCAACCCACATCCCATCAACCTCCCGCGCATCGCCTGTTCTCATTCGCACAGCAAGGCAACCGCTGGGGTATCTGGAGGCGCGGTCCGGAGTCGAACCGGACTAACCGGATTTGCAATCCGGGGCATAACCGCTTTGCTACCGCGCCAGGAATTCACATTCCTCTGACAAAAAAGGGAAGCATCTGCTTCCCTTTTTTTGGAAATTGGAGCGGGAAAAGAGTCTCGAACTCTCGACCTCAACCTTGGCAAGGTTGCGCTCTACCAACTGAGCTATTCCCGCATTTTACCGGAGCCTCACATTGTACAACGTTTGCTGCGATGGAATGAATTGTAGCGCATTTTTTGGGGCTCCCCAGAAATTTTTGCATCAATGTTTGAGTCCATCGCCGGCCACGGCAGACACAGGCGACTTGTCGGGCGCGGGAGTTGCGACCACAGCCACTTCCTCGTCCGTCAAAGCCACAGGTTTGCTTTCGAGCGCCACTTCCAGCACCTTGTCGATCCAGCGAACGGGCACGATCTCCAGGCCGCTTTTCACGTTGTCGGGGATCTCCTGAAGATCCTTGACGTTTTCCTCAGGGATCAACACCGTCTTGATGCCCCCGCGCAGCGCGGCCAACAGCTTTTCCTTCAGGCCGCCGATCGCGGTGACTTCTCCGCGCAGGGTGATCTCGCCTGTCATGGCCACATCGCTGCGCACAGGGATGCCGGTGAGCGCCGACACAAATGCGGTGGTCATGGCGGCACCTGCACTGGGGCCATCTTTGGGGGTCGCACCATCGGGCACGTGAATGTGGATGTCGCGCTTCTCGAACGCTTCGTCTTTGATGCCCAGAATGCGCGAGCGGCTGCGCACGACCGTGCGAGCAGCCTCCACCGACTCCTTCATCACGTCGCCCAGCGAGCCCGTGCGCGTGATCACGCCCTTGCCAGGCATCGCAGCGGCTTCGATGGTCAGCAGGTCGCCCCCCACTTCGGTCCACGCGAGCCCCACCACCTGCCCCACCTGGTTTTGTGCTTCAGCCCGTCCATAGGTGTACTTGCGCACACCCAGGAAATCCGGCAGGTTGTCCGCAGTCACAACCACCTGGGGTGTGAGCTTCTTGAGCTGCAGGCCCTTGACCACCTTGCGGCAGATCTTGGAGAGTTCTCGCTCCAGCGAGCGCACCCCCGCTTCGCGCGTGTAGTAACGCACCATGTCACGAACGGCGGCTTCGGTGATGAGCAGTTCCTCTTCCTTCACGCCGTTGTTCTTGAGCTGCTTGGGCAGCAGGTACTTCATGGCGATGTTGGTCTTCTCGTCCTCGGTGTAGCCAGACAGCCGAATGACCTCCATGCGATCCAGCAACGCTGGTGGAATGCTCATCGAATTCGACGTGGCGACGAACATCACGTCGGACAGATCAAAGTCGACTTCCACATAGTGGTCGCCAAAGGTGTGGTTTTGCTCGGGGTCCAGCACCTCCAGCAACGCACTGGACGGGTCGCCACGGAAATCTGTGCCCAGCTTGTCAATTTCGTCGAGCAGGAACAAGGGATTGCGCGTGCCCACCTTCGACAGGCTCTGCAGCACCTTGCCCGGTAGCGCGCCGATGTAGGTGCGACGGTGCCCGCGGATCTCGGCCTCGTCGCGCATGCCGCCCAGTGCCATGCGCACGTACTTGCGGCCCGTCGCCTTGGCAATCGATTGCCCGAGCGAGGTCTTGCCCACGCCTGGCGGCCCGACCAGGCACAAGATGGGCGCCTTGACCTTGTCCACGCGCTGCTGCACAGCAAGATATTCAAGAATGCGGTCCTTGACCTTGTCGAGGCCGTAGTGATCCTCGTTGAGCACGCCCTCGGCATTGATGAGGTCGTGCTTGATCTTGGTTTTCTTGCTCCAGGGCAGGCCGGTGAGCACGTCGATGTAGTTGCGCACGACCGTCGCCTCGGCCGACATGGGCGACATGAGCTTGAGCTTCTTGAGCTCGGCATCGGCCTTCTTGCGCGCTTCGGCGGGCATCTTCGCGAGCTTGATCTTCTTCTCGATCTCCTCGATGTCCGCACCCTCGTCGCCCTCGCCGAGCTCCTTCTGGATGGCCTTGACCTGCTCGTTCAGGTAGAAGTCGCGCTGGTTCTTCTCCATCTGGCGCTTCACTCGGCCACGGATCTTCTTGTCGACGTTGAGAATGTCGACTTCACGATCGAGCTGTTCAAACAGGTTTTCCAGGCGCGCCTTCACGTCCGAGAGATCCAGCACCACCTGCTTGTTCTCGAGCTTGAGGGGCAGGTGTGCGGCAATCGTGTCCGCCAGGCGGCCCGGGTCGTCAATGCTGGAAATGGACGTCAGGATCTCAGGCGGAATTTTCTTGTTGAGCTTGACGTACTGGTCGAACTGCTGCATCACCGCACGGCGAAGCGCTTCGATCTCGCTGGGCTTGTTGGCCTCTGCATTCACTTCGACCGGCGTCACCGTGGCGGTGAAATGGGTTTCGGCATCCTCGATGGACGTGACGACAGCGCGCTGCTGCCCTTCTACGAGCACCTTCACGGTACCATCAGGCAGCTTGAGCATCTGCAGGATGGTGGACACGCAGCCCACATCAAACATGTCAGAGACCGAGGGCTCATCCTTGGCTGCCGCCTTCTGGGCCACCAGCATGATGCGGCGATCGGCCTCCATGGCCATCTCGAGCGCCTTGATGCTCTTGGGGCGGCCGACAAAAAGCGGGATCACCATGTGGGGGAAGACCACCACATCGCGCAAGGGCAGCAGGGGCAGATCGATGGGGGTGGCTGGCAGGGGGGTATGTCCGGACATGGAAATCCTCAAAGTGCTCTGTGGACATGAGTCCACTTGTGGGGATTTTCAACCCTCGCACGCAGCCGTACTGGCGCCAGGGTTGATGGTTCAGGGGGCGACAACAGGGCGCCCACTCCGGTCATTCAGAAGGTGCGAATGAACCCACTGTGGCCGAGCTCGCCGCAGGCGCAACGCCGAGCGGGTGCGATTTTTGCGGGACGAGCGGGCATGGCGGGTTTTTTCACAACTTCTCAAGCCTTCTTGGCGGCTTCTCGATAGACGAGCAATGGCGCCTTGTTTTCTTCGATGGTGGATTCGTCCACCACCACCTTCTCGACGTTGCTGGTGTTGGGGAGATCGAACATGGTGCCAATCAGCGACTGCTCCAGAATGGAACGCAGCCCGCGGGCTCCCGTCTTGCGGGCCAGGGCCTTGCGGGCGATGGCCTTCAGCGCCGCAGGGCGAATCTCCAGGTCCACACCTTCCATCGACAAGAGCTTGCTGTACTGCTTGACAAGCGCATTCTTGGGCTCGGTGAGGATCTGCACCAGCGCGTCTTCGCTCAGCTCTGCCAGCGCTGTCACCACGGGCATGCGCCCCACCAGCTCGGGGATGATGCCGAACTTGATCAGGTCTTCGGGTTCGATCTCGGTGAACACCTCGGTCAGCGAGCGCTGCTTCTTACTCTTGACCGACGCACCAAAGCCGATGCCAGAAGCCTCGGTGCGGTTCTCGATCACCTTCTCCAGGCCCGCAAACGCTCCGCCGCAGATGAACAGGATATTGGTCGTGTCGATCTGCAGGAAGTCCTGATTCGGATGCTTGCGCCCGCCCTGGGGAGGCACGCTGGCCATCGTGCCTTCAATGAGCTTGAGCAGCGCCTGCTGCACGCCTTCGCCGGACACATCGCGCGTGATCGACGGGTTGTCGGACTTGCGAGAGATCTTGTCGATCTCGTCGATATACACAATCCCGCGTTGAGCGCGCTCGACCTCGTAGTTGCAGCTTTGCAGCAGCTTCTGCACGATGTTTTCCACGTCCTCGCCCACATAGCCAGCCTCGGTCAGCGTGGTGGCGTCGGCCATCACAAAAGGCACGTCCAGCATGCGCGCCAGGGTCTGGGCCAACAAGGTCTTGCCCGATCCCGTGGGGCCGATCAGCAAGATGTTGCTCTTCGACAGCTCCACATCGTCCTTCGGCGCCTTGTCCTTGTGGCGCAGGCGCTTGTAGTGGTTGTAGACGGCCACTGCCAGCGTGCGCTTGGCCACATCCTGGCCGATGACGTAGTTGTCGAGGTTGGCCTTGATCTCGGCCGGCGTGGGAAGGTCGCGCTTGCCCTCCCGCGACGTGTCACTGGCAGGCAGTTCGTCGCGGATGATTTCGTTGCACAGGTCAATGCACTCGTCGCAGATAAAGACCGACGGGCCAGCGATCAGCTTCTTCACTTCGTGCTGGCTTTTGCCGCAGAAAGAGCAGTAAAGGGTTTTTTCGCTGGAAGAGCCTTTTTTCTCGGCCATGGGGGCAATGCCTTGTTACGTACGGAAAGTTGTCGGGATGATAACCAAATAAAAAACGGCGTCTTCCCTCAGGGAAAACGCCGCCGCGCGACCCCGGGAGTGCTCAGGAACGCTTGCTGATCACCTGGTCCACCAGGCCGTATTCCTTGCTTTCGTCGGCCGACAGGAAGTAGTCGCGCTCGGTGTCGCGCTGGATTTTCTCCAGCGGCTGGCCCGTGCGCTCGGCGAGGATCTTGTTGAGTTGCTCGCGGGTCTTGAGGATCTCGCGCGCGTGGATCTCGATCTCGGTCGCCTGACCCTGCATGCCGCCCAGGGGCTGGTGAATCATGACCTTGGAGTTGGGCAGCGCAAACCGCTTGCCCTTGGCCCCTGCAGCCAGCAAAAACGCACCCATGCTGGCGGCCATGCCGGTGCACAGGGTCGAAACGTCTGGCTTGATGAAGTTCATGGTGTCGAAAATGGCCATGCCGGCGCTGACCGATCCACCGGGGGAATTGATATAGAACGAAATGTCCTTCTCGGGGTTTTCGCTCTCCAGGAACAGCAGCTGCGCCACCACCAGGTTGGCCGTCTGGTCGTTGACCGGGCCGACCAGAAAGATCACCCGCTCCTTGAGCAGGCGCGAATAGATGTCATACGACCGCTCGCCGCGGCCGGACTGCTCGATGACCATGGGGACCATGCCCAGGCCTTGTGTTTCCAATGCACTCATGTATTCCTCCAGACAAGCAGGTACTGTACCCAGAAATGAATTGGGGCTTGCGCATCAAAGCACAAGCCCCTCGTCAGCATCGCATCTGCCAGAAACAGCGCCATTTGCAGCGCTGCAACCGGCAGAGGCTCATCAGCCTTGTTGCTGCTGCGCCATCAGTTCGTCGAAAGAAACGGCCTTCTCGACGACCTTGGCCTTGCTCAGCACGAAGTCGGTCACGTTGTTTTCAATCACCACGGCCTCGACTTCGGCCAGACGCTGGCGGTCGCCGAAATACCAGCGCACGACGTCTTCAGGTTTTTCGTAGCTGGCGGCCAGGTCATCGATGTGGGCCTTGAGCTGCTCGGGCTTGGCCTGCAGTTCGTTGGCACGCACCAGCTCGGCCACCACCAGGCCCAGGCGCACGCGGCGCTCGGCCTGCGGGCGGAACACGTCTTCAGGAATCTCGGCCTTGTCGGCATCCTTGATGCCGCGCTGCTTCAGCTCGGCGCGGGCGCCTTCCATCAGGCGGGCGATCTCGGCCTGCACGCTGGCATTGGGCAGGTCCAGTTCGGCCTTGGCCACCAGCGCGTCCATCACGGCGGCCTTGTTGCGCGACAGCAGGCGGAACTTGACTTCACGCTCCAGGTTCTTCTTGATGTCGGCGCGCAGGCCTTCCACGGAACCGTCGGCGATGCCCAGCGACTTGGCCAGGGCGTCGCTCACTTCGGGCAGGTGGGCCGCTTCGATCTTCTTGACCGTCACCAGGAAGTCGGCGGTCTTGCCGGCCACTTCCTTGCCGTGGTATTCCGCAGGGAACGCCAGCGGGAAGGTCTTGCTTTCGCCCGACTTCATGCCGCGCACGGCGTCTTCGAATTCCTTGAGCATCTGGCCTTCGCCGACCAGGAACTGGAAGTCTTCGGCCTTGCCGCCGTCAAACGGCTCGCCGTCGATCTTGCCTTCGAAGTCCACGGTCACACGATCGCCGTCTTCGGCGGCAGCGCCCTGGGCGCGCTGGGCGAAGCTGCGGCGCTGCTTGCGCAGGATGTCCACGGTCTTGTCGATGGCGGAGTCGGTCACTTCGGCCGACAGCTTCTCGATTTCTGCACCGGCGAGGTCGCCGATCTTGACTTCGGGGAACACTTCGAAGACGGCGTCGAAGGTGACCTGGCCTTCAGGGGCGCCTTCCTTCTCGGTGATGCGGGGCTGGCCGGCCACACGCAGGTTGGCTTCGTTGGCCGCCGTGGCGAAGGCTTCGCCCACCTTGTCGTTCAGCACTTCGTACTGCACCGAATAGCCATAGCGCTGGGCGACCACGTTCATGGGCACCTTGCCGGGACGGAAGCCGTCCATCTTCACGGTGCGGGCCAGGCGCTTGAGGCGCGTGTCCACTTCGGACTGGATCAGGGTGACAGGCAGGCTCAGCGTGATCTTGCGCTCGAGCTTTTCAAGGGTTTCAACAGTAACGGCCATGGCTATTCCTCTTATGGATGTGGATCGTGCTGGCTGCAGCGCAGCAGCGCCGTGTTCCGCAAAGTCTCACTGGGTGGTGCGCGGGGGGGGACTCGAACCCCCACACCATTGCTGGCGTCAGGACCTAAACCTGGTGCGTCTACCAATTTCGCCACCCGCGCGGTTCTACAAACAAACAGGCGGCAACCCTTCAGCTGCCGCCTGCATGAAATCGGTCAACCTTCTATTTTACCCTGATGCGGAGAGGGTGGGAATCAAACCCCTTGCAGGTTGCCCGGCGTGGACCGCTTCACGCGGAACCAGGCCGCGTACATCGCGGGCAGCGCCAGCAGCGTCAGCACGGTCGCCACAATCAGGCCGCCCATGATGGCCACGGCCATCGGGCCCCAGAACACGCTGCGCGACAGCGGGATCATGGCCAGCACTGCCGCCGCCGCCGTGAGCACGATGGGGCGCAAGCGGCGCACAGCCGATTCGACGATAGCGTCCCACGCGGGCACGCCGCGTGCGCGGTCCTGTTCGATCTGGTCGATCAGGATCACGGAGTTGCGCTGGATCATGCCCATCAGCGCAATCACGCCCAGCAGCGCCACGAACCCGAAGGGCCGGTTCAGCACCAGCAGCGCCGCCGCCACCCCTGCCAGGCCCAGCGGACCGGTCAGGAAGACAAGCATCGCGCGGCTGAAGCTGTGCAGCTGCAGCATGAGCAGCGTGAACGTGATGAACAGCATCACCGGCAGGCCCGCCGCGATCGAAGCCGAGCCCTTGGAGCTCTCCTCCACCGCGCCCGCCACCTCGATGCGGTAGGCGCCCTGCCCTGCCGCGCGCCATTTCGCCTCGATCTCCCTGAGCCCCGGCAACAGCGCCGCCGTCACGGTGGCGCCCTGCAGGCCTTCGGTCACGTCGCCCTGCACCGTGATCGCGTAGTCGCGGTTCTCGCGCCACATCACGCCCGGCTCCCAGGTGAATACGGGTTTCGCGATCTGCGTGAGCGGGATCGACTTGCCCGAAGCCGTGGGCAGGTAGGCATTGGCGATGTCGGTGATGGCGTTGCGCTCGTCCAGCGGCTGGCGCAGCACGATGTCGATGAGCTTGTCGCCGTCGCGGAACTGGCCTACCTGCATGCCCGAGAGGATGGTCCGGGACGCCTGCGCGATCGACTGGCTGGTCACGCCCAGCGCGCGCGCCTTGGCCTGGTCTACCTCCAGGCGCAGCACTTTGACGGATTCGTTCCAGTTGTCATTCACGCCGCGCATGTCGGGGTTCTGGCGCAGCTGGGCCTTCACCTCATCGGCACGCTCGCGCAGCACCTGCGGGTCGGGGCCCACCACGCGGAACTGCACCGGGTACGGCACGGGCGGCCCATTGGGCAACAGCTTGACGCGGCCGCGCACCTCGGGGAACTCTTCGGCCAGCAGCGCCGGCAGCTTTACGCGCAGCGATTCACGCAGCTTCAGGTCTTGCGGCAACACGATGAACTGCGACACGTTGCTTTGCGGGAACACCTGATCGAGCGGCAGGTAGAAACGCGGCACGCCCGAGCCCACCCAGGTGCTCACGGCCGTCACGCCGGGCTCGGCCATGAGGCGCTGTTCCACCCGCTTGGTGACTTCTTCGTTGCCCGCAAACGACGTGCCCTCAGGGAACCAGATGTCCACCAGAATCTCGGGTCGGCTCGAATCGGGGAAGAACTGCTGCTGCACCTGCCCCATGCCCACGATGCCCAGCACGAAAGTGAGGATGGTGGCGCCGATGGTGAGCCAGCGGTGCGCCACGCACCAGTTCACCAGCCGGCGGAAGGTGCGGTAGAACGGGCTGTCGAACACCTCATGCGCGCCCTCGCCCACGCCGTGGTGCTCCTGCGCATGCATCACGTGCGCGGGCCGCTTGAGCAGCAGCGTCCCGAGGTAGGGCACGAAGTACACCGACACGATCCAGCTCAGCACCAGTGCAATCACCGTCACGGCAAAGATTGCAAAGGTGTATTCGCCCGTGGTCGATTTCGCCAGGCCGATCGGTAGAAAACCCGCCGCGGTGATCAGCGTGCCCGTGAGCATGGGCATGGCCGTGATCTCGTAGGCAAAGGTTGCGGCACGCACCTTGTCATAGCCCTCTTCGAGCTTGAGCACCATCATCTCCACGGCAATGATGGCGTCGTCCACCAGCAGGCCGAGCGCAATGATCAGCGAGCCCAGCGAGATCTTGTGCAGGCCGATGCCCCAGTACCACATGGCCAGAAAGGTGACGGCCAGCACCAGCGGAATGGTGATGCCCACCACCAGCCCAGGGCGCGGGTCGATGTACCAGCGCTTCCACAGCGGGTGGTTGCCGGGCCGCCGGTGAAAGCCCAGGCTGATGAAGCTCACCGCCAGCACGATGACCACGGCCTCGATCAATACCTTGACAAACTCGTTCACCGAAGTGGACACGGCCTGGGGCTGGTCCTGCACATTCACCAGCTTCACGCCTGCGGGCAGCGTTCTGTCGATGCGGTCGGTGGCTTCGTGCAGCGCCTTGCCCAGGCGGATGATGTCCCCGCCCTTGGCCATGGAGACACCCAGCGCGATCACCTCGCGCCCCTGGTGGCGCACTTTCACCGTGGCCGGGTCCACATAGCCGCGCTTTACTTCGGCGATGTCCGACAGGCGCAGCTGCGCGCCCGAAGGCCCGCGTATGGGCATGGCCGCCAGGTCTTGCACCGCGTTGAACTGGCCCTGCACGCGCACCTGCACCTGGTCCCGCGGCGTCTGGATGGCACCGGCACTTTCCACCGCGTTCTGCTGGCCCAGTTGGGCCAGCACCTGGTTCATGTCCAGGCCCAGCTGGGCCAGGCGCTTTTGCGAGATCTCGATGAAGACCTTCTCGTCCTGCACGCCAAACAACTCGACCTTGGCCACGTCCGGCACACGCAGCAGCTGCTGGCGCACGTCGTCGGCAAACTGCTTCAGCTCGGCATAGCTGAAGCCTTCCGATTCCAGCGCATAGATCACGCCATACACATCACCGAAGTCGTCGTTGAAAAACGGCCCCTGGATGCCCTGCGGCAGGGTGTAGCGCATGTCGCCCACCTTCTTGCGAACCGTGTACCAGACGTTGGCCACGTCGCCAGGCTTGGACGAATCCTTGATCTGGAAAATGATCTGCGACTCGCCGGGCTTCGAATAGCTGCGGATCTTGTCGGCATAGGGCACCTCCTGCAGCGTGCGCTCGAGCTTGTCGGTGACCTGCTCGGCCACCTGTTGCGCCGTGGCGCCTGGCCAATAGGTGCGCACCACCATCGCGCGGAAGGTGAAGGGCGGGTCCTCGTCCTGGCCCAGCTGGAAATACGCCGCAAAGCCCAGCAGCATCAGCACCACCATCAGATAGCGCGTCAGCGCCGGGTGGTCGAGCGCCCATTTGGAGAGGTTGAACCCCTCTTTGGGTTGTTGTTGTGTCATGGGGCGCCCCTCAGTTGGCCGCCGAGGCCGAAGATGCTACTGATTCAGGAGCTTTCTGCGCTTGACTGGCAGGCGCTGCAGCCGTTTTTGGCTGATAGACCAACACCTTCTGCCCCGGCGACAGCACATGCACGCCCGTGGCCACCACCTGCATGCCGGGCGCCAGGCCCGACGCCACCACCGCTTCATTGCCATCGGCCGTGGCGATCTGCACGGTCTGGGACTTCACGGTGCTGGTGGCGGGGTCGAACACCCACACCGCCGTGGCCTGCCCTTCCCGGCGCAGCGCAGTCGTGGGCAGCTTGATGGCCGGGATGCCTGCGTGGCTCAGCGCCTTGGGGGTGGCATACACGGTGGCGCCCAGCGGCGGCAGCTGTTCGCCGTCGATGGCCACCTTGACCTGGAAGGTCCGGGTGGCCGCGTCGGCGCTGGCCGCCACTTCGCGCACGGTGCCGGTCATCGGCGCCCCGCCCGACCAGCCGCGCACCGCCACTTCCGATCCCACCTCAAGCTGCGCCAGCTTGTCTTCCGGCACCGCAAAGACCACGTCGCGCGGGCCGTCCTGGGCGATGCGCACCACCGGCGAGCCGGCGGCCACCACCTGACCCGGCTCGGCGTCGATGCCCGTCACCACGCCGGCCGCGTCCGCCACCAGCGTGGTGTAGGCCGCCTGGTTGCCCTGCGACGACAGCTGCGCGCGGGCCTGGTCCAGCGTGGCCTGCGCGGCCTTGAGCGAGGCTTCGCGGCGCTCCAGCTCGGCCCCGCTGATGAAATTCTGGTCCTTCAGCACCTGATAGCGCTTGAGGTCCGCAGCCGCCAGGTCGCGCTGCGTGGTGGCCGATGCCAGCTGCGCACGCGCCGCGTCGGCCGCCAGCTGGTAGTCGCGGGGGTCGAGCTGCGCCAGCACCTGTCCCGCCTTCACCGGCTGGCCCAGCTCGGCCTGGCGCTTGACGATCTTGCCCGCCACCCGAAAGCCCAGGCGCGACTCCACCCGCGCGCGCACCTCGCCCGCATATTCCAGGCTGGACTGCAGCGGTGCGACGCCCACGGTGAGCAGCTTGACGGAGCGCACGGGCTCCGGCGGCGGCTCGGGGCGCGAACAGGCGGCCAGCACTGCCGCAGTGGCCAGCAACAGCAGTGTGCGCGAAGGCCGTTGAAGGGGCCGCAAGGCTGTGGGTATGCGCATGGGAGATCCGGTGATGAAAAGGGAAAAGGGAATCACGGCGCAACGCCCAGGGTGGGCCTCCTGGCCTGCGCCGAACTTTGAAAACCGGGCCAGCCCCTTGTCCCGGGTGCAGGGTTATCGTTGTTTACTGACTGACCGGTTAGTAATCTATGAGAACACGCCCCGTGTTGTCAAGCGACAATCCCGGGGTGAACGACCTTCCCCGCACCTCTTCGCCGCGCGCCGCAACTTCCGCGCCACAGTCTCCCAGCCCGGCCTCCGTCAACGCCGCCATGCAGGCCGCCCCCGTCACGCACTATGAGAATTTTCCGGTCGCCTCGGTGCTGTGCCCGCCGCACCTGCGCCAGCCCATTGCGGCCATCTATGCGTTTGCGCGCACGGCCGACGACATTGCCGACGAAGGCGACGCGCCGCCAGCCGCCCGCCTCGCGGATCTGGCGGCCTACCACGCCGACCTGATGGCGGCTGCTTCCGGCCAGCCGCCCTCGCCCCGCTGGGCGGACGTCTTTGTGCCGCTGCAGGCCGTGCTGCACAGCCATCGGCTGCCGGTGGCGCTGCTGGCCGATCTGCTGAGCGCGTTTGCGCAGGATGTGGAGAAGACCCGCGACGGCGAGGGCTATGCCGAACGCGACGAACTGCTCGACTACTGCCGCCGCTCGGCCAACCCCGTGGGCCGCCTGCTGCTGCACCTGTATGGCGTGACCGATGCGAAGGCCTTGGCGCAAAGCGACGCCATCTGCACTGCGCTGCAGCTCATCAACTTCTGGCAAGACCTGTCCGTCGACATCCCACGGGGCCGCCACTACCTGCCGCGCGGCGACTGCGCAGCGCACGGCGCCTGCCAGGCCGAGCTGCTGGCGCTCAAAAGCACGCCCGAGAACGCCCGCCTCATCCAGGACTGCGCGCACTGGGCGCGCGCCATGATGCAAAGCGGCGCCCCGCTGGCGCGCCGCCTGCCCGGCCGCGCCGGCTGGGAGCTGCGGCTGGTGGTGCAGGGCGGCCTGCGCATCCTCGACAAGGTCGACGCCCTCAAGGGCGGCAGCCTGCACACCCGCCCGCGCCTGCACGCGTGGGACTGGCTGGTGATGGCGGGCCGGGCGCTGGTCCGCTGAACCCAGCGCATCGGCCGCGCGCCAGAAGAAAGATTCATGGGCCGCAAGCTGCGCTGCCGGGGTGGCCGCAGCCTGCCCAACTTTGAACAAAAACAGTCTTCAGCGCTTATCCATCAAGCACTTCAAGCTATTACATTAATAGCAAACATCCGCAAAGCCACCAGCCCGCCCCGGCCCGCGCGCCGCGCCGGGCAGGGATAGCGAGCATGCCGCCGCGGCCGCGCGCGGTTAGCCTGCACACACCGACGGGGAACACTCGAAGTCGCCCGAGCGTGGCGCCGGCGCCGTCGCACACCCCTGCCCACCCCCCACCCGCCGGGGCCTGCGCGCCACAAGCGCCGGGCCACGGCCTTCAGCCGGCACACCACCCACCATGTCCGTCAGCGTTTTCGACCTTTTCAAGATCGGCATCGGCCCGTCCAGCTCCCACACCGTGGGGCCCATGATCGCCGCGCGCCAGTTCGCCTGCCTGCTGCGGGACACGGCCGGGCTGGCCGCCGTGCACCATGTCAGCGTGGAGCTGTTCGGCTCGCTGTCGGCCACCGGCGTGGGCCACGGCACCCACACCGCCGTGATGCTGGGCCTGGCCGGGCACGAGCCCGACCAGATCGACCCCGACCACATCGCCACCGCCATTGCCGACATCCGCGCGCGCCAGACGCTGGCCTTGCTGGGCACACACCCCGTGCCCTTCGTCGAGAAGGAGCACCTGCTGTTTCGCCGCAAGAGCCTGCCCCTGCACCCCAACGGCATGGCGTTCCACGCCTTCGACGCCGAGGGCCGGGAGATTGCGCAGCGCGAGTACTACTCCGTGGGCGGCGGCTTTGTGGTGGACGCGTCCGGCGAGCGCGTGCTCAACCCGGCGTTTCAGGACGCCGACGCCGAGGGCCACGCGCGCGGGCTGCCCCACCCGTTCCGCACCGGCGCCGAGCTGCTGGCGCAGTGCCGCGCCACCGGCCTCACGCCGGCCCAGCTCATGGCCGCGAACGAAGAGCACTGGCGCAGCGCGCCCGAGGTGCGCCGCCGGCTCATGGCCATCTGGCGCACCATGGCAGGCGCTGTGCAGCGCGGCTGTGCCAGCACGGGCGAGCTGCCCGGCCCGATGCATGTGCGCCGCCGCGCGGCCGAGCTGCACCACAAGCTCAGCCGCTCGCCCGAGGCCTCGCTGCGCGACCCGCTGTCCATGCTGGACTGGGTCAACCTGTACGCCATGGCCGTCAACGAGGAAAACGCCGCCGGCGGCCGCGTGGTGACGGCCCCCACCAATGGAGCGGCAGGTGTCATCCCGGCGGTGCTGCACTACTACGTCAACTTTGTGCCCGGCGCCCATGACGACGGCATTGCCAGCTTTCTGCTCACCGCAGGCGCCATCGGCATCATCTACAAGGAAAACGCATCGCTCTCGGGCGCCGAGGTGGGCTGCCAGGGCGAGGTGGGCGTGGCCTGCTCCATGGCCGCTGGCGCGCTGGCGGCCGTCATGGGCGGCACGCCCGAGCAGATCGAGAACGCCGCCGAGATCGGCATGGAGCACAACCTGGGCATGACCTGCGACCCGGTGGGCGGGCTGGTGCAGATCCCCTGCATCGAGCGCAACGCCATGGGCGCCATCAAGGCCATCAACGCCGCCCGCATGGCGCTGCGCGGCGACGGCACGCACGTGGTCTCGCTCGACAAGGTCATCAAGACCATGATGCAGACCGGCGCGGACATGAAGGTGAAATACAAGGAAACCTCGCGGGGGGGCCTGGCGGTGAATGTGGTGGAATGCTGACCGCCTTCCGCCACCGTCCCGCCCATGCACGCAGCCACCACCGCCCCAGACGCACACAACGCCCCCTCCCCCCGGCTGGAACGCTGGCTTGACCGCCTCACGGGGCTGTTCATGCCTGTGGCTCTGGCCATCGTGGTACTGCTTTTCATGCAATGGCCGCTGCGCGACGGGATCGGCGCGGGGTCCAGCAAGGCCAACGACCTGGCCCAGGCGCTGTTTGCGCTGTATGTGGCGGTAGCCCTGCGCCATGCGGCGCGGCGCGACGCCCACCTCGTCAGCCGCCCCGACCTGACCCACGCGGGCGGGCGGTGGCTGCGCACGCTGCGCAGCGTGGGCGCGCCGCTGGCTGTGCTGCCCTGGGCAGTCTTCGTGTGCTGGCAGGGCACGCCCATGGTGCTGCGCTCGGTGCGAGGGCTGGAGAGCTTTCCTGAAACCGCCAACCCCGGCTACTTTGTGGTGAAGGCAGCGCTCTTGCTTCTGGCAGCGCTGATGGCCTTGCAGGCGCTGGTGGACCTGTGGCGCGCGGTGCGCCTGGCCGTGGCCCGCGCGGAAGGCGGCGCCGCATGAGCGCCCTCGGGCTGTTGCTGCTGGTGCTGGCCCTGGTGCTGATGATGACCACCGGATGGGCTACCTACGCCGTGCTGCTGGCGGTAAGCACGCTGGGCGCCGTGATGGGCTTGGCGTTGGGCGCATTCGATACCGGCGTGCTTCGCACCTTGCCCGAGCGCATGGTGGGCCTGCTGGAGCACGACCTGCTGCAGGCCCTGGTGCTGTATGCCGTGGTGGGCGCGCTGCTCAACCACCTGGCCCTGGTCAACGGCCTCTACGGCGGGCTCAGTAAGACGCTGGCGCGGCTGACAGGGCGGCGCGCTGCCTCTGAAATGGCGGGGCTGGGCGTGGGCATGCTGATGGCGCCCATGAACGGATCGGTGGGCGCCAGCCTGGTCACGCTGTCGCGCACCGCAGGGCGGGCATGGGCCGCCGAAGGCCTGCCCCCCGCGCGGCGCGCCACGCTGGTGGCCGTGGCCAGCACGCTGGGCGTGATCGTGCCGCCCTCGCTGGTGCTGCTGCTGCTGGGCGACGCCATGCTGCGCGCCCATACCGAGGGCCTGACGCTGGCCCGCCAGCTCAGCCTGCCCGCGGCGCAGGCCGGCACGCGCATCATCAACACGCAGGACGTGCTGCAAGCGGCCCTTGCGCCCGGCGCCCTGCTGCTGCTGGCTTGGCTGGCCGTCACCTGGTGGGTGGCGCGGCGGCATGACCGGTCCGCCCCGCCCTCTACACCCACTGCAACGGCCGCCCCCAGCGCCCTGACGCGTGGCGAGGGCTGGACGCTGTGCATCGTGCCCGCCTTCATCATTGCGCTGCTGGCGCTGGTCACCGCCGGCCGCATCCGCGCGGTGGAAGCCGCCGCCACCGCTGGCGTGGCCCTGTTGATATGGGGCCTGGTGTCGCGTCAGCTCACCCGCCCGGTGATGGCGCGGGTGCTGGACGATGCGCTCGCCCTGACTGGTGCGCTGTTTGCGCTGCTGGTAGCGGCCGTCACGTTTTCGCTGCTGCTGCGCGCTTTTGGCACCGACGTGCTGGTGGCCGAATGGATGCGCACCCTGCAAGCCCAGCCCGCGCTGGCCATGGCCGTGGTGCTGCTGGTGCTGCTGGCGTCGGCGTTTGTGCTGGACGCGTTCGAGCTGATCTTTCTGGTGGTGCCCATCGTCATGCCACCGCTGCTGGCGCTGGTGGGTGACGCGGCCTGGGTGGCTGCGCTGGCCTTGCTGGTGCTGCAGGCCGGCTTCTTGCTGCCACCGCTGGGCTACGCGCTGGTGCTGGCCATGGGCCAGGCCCACCCGCGCCCCCCCCTGCGCGACATGGTGCGCGCGCTGGCGCCCTATCTGCTATCGCTGGCCAGTGTGGTGGCGCTGGTGCTGGCCGTGCCGGCCACCACCCACTGGCTGCGCACCAACCCCGCCACGGTGCCCGAAATGACCATCGACGGCGACGACCTGGACGCCCTGATGCGGGAGATGTCGGCCCCTGCCGGGGACGCTCCGGACGCTGCCGAAGCCCCCTCCCAGTAGCCCGGCAGGGCATCGCTTGCGTGGGACAATCGCGCCCCATGACCCCCCAGCAGTACGTACAACAAAAGGCCGTGGCCTCGGGCAGCAGCTTCTACTACGCCTTCTTGTTCCTGCCTGCGCCGCGCCGCGCGGCCATCACGGCGTTCTATGCGTTCTGCCGCGAGGTGGATGATGTGGTCGACGAAGTCAGCGACCCGGGCGTGGCCCGCACCAAGCTGGCCTGGTGGCAGGCCGAGGTGGCCAAGGCCTATGGCGGCCAGCCCAGCCACCCTGTGATGCAGGCGCTGATGCCGCACACCGCCGAATACGGGATCGAGCAGCGCCACCTGCAAGCCGTCATCGACGGCTGCCAGATGGACCTGGAGCAGACCCGCTACCTCGACTTTGCAGGCCTCACCCGCTATTGCCACCTGGTGGCGGGCATCGTGGGCGAGGTCACGGCCCGCATCTTCGGCCAGACGGACGAGCGCACCACGCAGTACGCCCACACGCTGGGCCTGGCCTTCCAGCTCACCAACATCATCCGCGACGTGGGCGAAGACGCCATGATGGGCCGCATCTACCTGCCGGTGAACGAGCTGCAGCAGTTTGATGTGAAGGCGCACGAGATCCTGAAGCGCACCTACTCCGACCGGTTCACCGCGCTGATGCGCTTTCAGGCCGAGCGCGCGCACCGCCTGTACGACGAGGCCCTGGCCCTGCTGCCCGATGCGGACCGCCGCGCGCAGAAGCCCGGCCTCATGATGGCCAGCATCTACCGCACGCTGCTGCGCGAGATCGAACGCGACAACTTCCAGGTGCTGCACCAGCGCATCCGCCTCACGCCGCTGCGCAAGTTCTGGCTGGCGTGGAAGGTGCAGGCGCTGGGCAGGATGTGATGGCGACGTGGTACAGGCCGTGAAGGTCGCCGTCATCGGCGCCGGCTGGGCCGGCATGGCCGCCGCCGTGGGCCTGGCGCAGGCGGGGCTTGCGCCCACGGTGTTCGAAACCGCACGCGCCATCGGCGGCCGGGCGCGGGCCTTCGCGGCGGGCCAGGGCGCAGGCGGCCAGCCGCTGGTGCTGGACAACGGCCAGCACATTCTGATTGGCGCCTATGCCGAAAGCCTGCGCCTGATGCGCCTCGTGGGCGTGGATGTGGAGCGCGCCCTGCTGCGCGCCCCGCTGGCCCTGGCCTTTGCAGACGGCACCGGCCTGCGCCTGCCCGATGCCGCGCCGCCCTGGGACGCGCTGTGGGGCATTGCCCACGCGCGCGGCTGGCGGGCGGGCGACAAGCTGGCCCTGCTGCGCACCGCCGCGCTGTGGCGCCTGCGCGGCTTTCGCTGCGCGCCCGGCACCACGGTGCAACAGCTGTGCGCGGGTCTGCCGCGCCGGCTCGTCGACGAATTCATCGACCCGCTGTGCGTGTCGGCGCTGAACACGCCAGCGGCCGAGGCCTGCGGCCAGGTGTTCTTGCGCGTGCTGCGCGACAGCCTGTTCAGCGGCCGGGGCGGCTCCAACCTGCTGCTGCCGCGCACCGACCTGGGCACGCTGTTCCCCGAGACCGCCGCCCGCTGGCTGCAGCCGCGCGGGGCGGTGATGCACATGGGGCAGCGCGTGCAGGCACTGGCGCTCACGGCCGAGGGCTGGCGCGTGGACGGCGCCCTGTTCGACGCCGTGGTACTGGCCACGCCCAGCACCGAAGCGGCGCGCCTGGTGCGCGTGGCCCAGCCCACCCTGCCCGCGCCCGATGCTGCCCGCGCAGGCGCCTGGGCCGCCACGGCCGAGGCCCTGCGGTTCACCGCCATTGCCACCGTGTATGCGCAGGCGAGCGCTCCGCACATCGGCGCCAACGGTGCCGTGCTGCCCGAGCCCATGCTCGCACTGCGCCCCGCGCCGGGCCAGCCGGCGCAGTTCGTGTTCGACCGGGGCCAGCTGGGTGGCCCGCCCGGGCTTCTGGCTTTTGTGGTCAGCGCCGCCGAAGGCGAGCGCGCCACGCTCGAAGCCGGTGTGCTGCACCAGGCGGCGCAGCAGCTGGGCCTGCCCGGCCTGCAGGCACTGCAGACGGTGGTGGAAAAGCGCGCCACCTTTGCCTGCACCCCCGCGCTGCATCGCCCCCCCACGGTGGTGGCGCCGGGCCTGTGGGCTTGCGGCGACTACACCGAAGGCCCCTACCCCGCCACGCTGGAAGGCGCAGTGCTGAGCGGCACGGGCGTGGCCCGGCAACTGTCCGCAGGCTTACCGCAGCCCCGCTGATGCAGCCCGGCGTGCGCAGAGCTGCACAGCGCACAAAACTTGAAGCCTTTCAAGGCCCCACCGCTTATCCACATTGACTTGATAGCTATAAAAAATATAGCGAGCAGATGTGGGCCGACCGTGGCGCCCATGGAGGCACATCACCGCATCTCTGCGTCATCGCATCACTGCGTCAGCGAAACAGCGCACACAGCGCAGTGAGGCCGTCCACCGTGGCGTGCGGCAGCGCATCGTGCGGCCAGGGGTGGCCGGGGGTGTTGATCCACACGGCCTGCATGCCCGCGTTCAGGGCGCCGTGGGCGTCCAGCGTGGCATCGTCGCCCACATGCAGCACTTCGTGGGGCAGCACCTTGGCCGCCGCCGCGGCCGCGTGGAAGATGCGCGCATCCGGCTTGGGCACGCCAAACACCGTGGCACTGATGCTGGCCTGAAAGTAGTGACCGATGCCGATGCGGTGCACATCGGCGTTGCCGTTGGACAGTGCCACCACCGGGTAGCGGGCCGACAAAAAGGCCAGCGTGTCGTGCGCGTCGGCAAACAGCTCCACCCGCTGGCGTTCGGCAAAAAAGAGGTCGAACGCGGGCTCGGCCAGCGCGGGGTCGTCGCCCGCCTGCGTCAGCGCCAGGCGGATGGATTCGCGCCGCATGGCGCTCAGGTCGTGCTGCAGGTCGGGCCGCAGCGTCACCATCTGGTTGCGGATGGCGCGCAGCGCCTCGGTGCTGGCAAACAGCGCCGCCGTGGCCGGCGCTTGCTCGCCCAGCCACTGCAGCAGCACCGCCTCGGCCCGCGCGATGGTGGGCCAGATGGGCCACAGCGTGTCGTCCAGGTCGATGGAGATGGCGCGGATGCGGGAGAGGTCCAGAGGGGGTGTGGGCACGGCGCGCACCTGAAGATGGAAGGCAATGGTGAAAGACATCCCGCACGCTGCGCGGGATTGCAAAGTTGCGGGATTGCTGGATGCGGCGGCGGGCGTGCCGCGCGGGCCGCACAGCATACTGCAGCGCTCTGACCGTGTTTACGATCTCGCAGGGGATCCCCTAGGAGATCGTAAACACGTTCTCAGGGCAAGGTGCGCGGTCAGACGGCCGCCGCCAGGCCGGGCGCGGCCAGCGACGAGCCGCGCACCACCAGCAGGCCCGGCAGCAGGCTTTCGCGGGCGGGCCCTTGCAGGCCGCCGATCCGCTCCAGCAGGCACTGGGCCGCACGCTGCCCGATCGCGTCGGTGGGCTGGGCCACGGCGCTCAGCCCGGGGCGGATCAGCGAGGCCCAGTCGGGGTCATCGAAGCCCACAAACCCCAGCTCGTTCCCGAACGTCCAGCCCAGGCGCGACATGCTCGCCGCCACCCGCAGGGTGACCACCGAGTTGCCCGCCACCACGGCGCAGCGCTCGCCCGGCGGTGCCTTGCGGCGCAGTTCGGCCAGCGCCTGGTCCAGCACGTCGTCGCCCTGCTCCGCGGCCAGCTCCAGCACCTCGCCCCGCACGGCCGAGCCTTTGGCCGACACCATGGCGCGAAAGGCCTTGGCGCGCTCCACGCGCGAACTCACGCCCTGCAGGGGCTGGGTGATGTACAGCAGGCGCTGCCAGCCTTGCTGCCGCAGGTGGGCGCAGGCTTCGCGCATGGCGCCCCGGTTGTCCAGCGAGACAAAGTCGGCCGCCAGCCCCGCGTGGCGCCGATCCACCATCACGGCGGGCTTGCCGTGCAGGTGGTGCAGGTCGTGGTGCGCCTCGCCCTCGCCCAGGGTGTTGAGGATGAAGCCGTCCACCTGGTAGCTGGCCAGCGCGTCGATGGCCGCGCGTTCACGCTCGCGGTCGTTGCCCAGGTTGAACAGCATGACCAGGTAGCCCGCTTCCTGGCAGACCTTCTCGGCGCCGCACAGCACAGCCACCGAATAGGGGTTGGTGATGTCGGCCACCACCAGGCCGATGAGGCGCGAGCGACCGTGGCTCAGCGCCTGGGCCATGGGGCTGGGCACGTAGGCCAGCTTGGCGATGGCGGCCTCCACCCGCGCGGCGATGTCGGGGCTGAGCAGCCGCTCGCGGTGGTTGAAGTAGCGCGACACCGTGGCCTTGGACACGCCGGCCTCGGCTGCAACATCGGCAATGGTGGGGCGGGCGCGGAGGGCTGCGGGCAGTGGCGTGCTCATGTCTGCGCAGGGTTATACACGGCGGCCGGCCGCTCGCCCGCCAGCGCCTGCAGCAGGTTGGTGGTGGCAAGCTGCGCCATGGCGTGGCGTGTGCCGTGCGTGGCCGATCCGATGTGCGGCAGCGGCGTGACGCGCGGGTGGGTGCGCAAGGGCGATGCCAGCGGCAGCGGCTCGGTGGCAAACACATCGAGCCCCACCGCGCGCAGCGGGCCGTGGTCCAGCGCGTGCAGCAGGTCGGGCTCGACCACCGTGGCGCCCCGGCCGCCGTTGATGAAGATGGCGCCGGGCTTCATCGCCGCAAACAGCTCGGCATTGACCATGCCCCGCGTGCTGGCGGACAAGGGCAGCAGCGCCACCACGAAATCGGCCTGCGCCAGCAGCGCGGCCAGCGGTGTGTGGATGGCCTTGCCCTGCAGCTCAGGCGCCTGCGTGGCTAGGTCCACCGCACGGCGGGCGTGGTACATCACCGGCATGCCGAACCCCAGCGCGGCACGGCGCGCCACGGCCTGGCCGATGCGGCCAAAGCCGAGCAGGCCCAGCGTCTTGCCGTGCACGTCGCTGCCAAACAGGTCTTCGCCAATGTTGCGGGTCCACCGGCCCTCGCGCACCAGCTGCGACAGCTCCACCAGCCTGCGGGCCGTGGCCATGAGCAGGGCAAACACCGCATCTGCCACCGTTTCGTCAAGCACCCCCGGCGTGTGGCACAGCAGAATGCCGCGCGCCTGCAGCACGTCGAGCGCGTAGTTGTCCACCCCCACCGAGATGCTCGACACCACCTGCAGCCGGGGCGCACGCGCCAGCAGGGCGGCATCGATGGGAAAGCTGGATCCGATGAGCCCGTGCGCCTGCGCCAGCGCGGCATCAAACCGCGCACGCTCATCGGGCTTGCGCGGGTCGGCCACCGTCACGTCGTGCACGGCCGTCAGCCGCGCAAGCTGGTCGGGCGGCAGGGGGCGAAACACCAGCACCTGCTTGCGCTGTGGCGCGCCCCCGGCAGCAGCCGCAGCGGCCTGCAAGCTCACAGGCCCGCCTGCTGCAGCTGGGCCCGGGTGGGCAGCCCCTCGGTGTCGCCCAGCACCTGCACGGCGCGCGCGCCAATCCAGGCCCCGCGGCGCACAGCGGCGGGCACGTCAAGGCCTTCGAGCAGCGCACTGATCACGCCCACCGCAAAGCCGTCGCCCGCGCCCACGGTGTCCACCACCTCGGCCACGGGCACGCCGGGCACGCGGCCGGTGCCGGCCACATCGCTGTCGTAATAGGCGCCGTCGGGCCCGAGCTTCACCACCACCAGCTTGGCACCCCGCTCGCGGTAAAAGCGCGCCACGCCTTCGGGCGTGGTCTCGCCCGTCAGGAGCACGCCTTCTTCCATGCCGGGCAGCACCCAGTCGGCATAGGTGGCCAGCGTATTGATCCAGTGGCGCATGGTGTCGGCCGACGACCACAGCGTGGGCCGCAGGTTGGGGTCGAACGAGATGGTGCGGCCCGCCGCGCGCATCACCTCCAGCGTGCGAATGGCCGCCTGCAGGCTGGTGTCCGAAATGGCGGCAAACACGCCCGTGGCGTGCAGGTGGCGCGCCGAGCGCAGCCAGGGCTCGTCCACATCGGCAGGCCCCATCTGGCTGGCGGCCGAGCCCTTGCGGTGGTATTCCACCTGGGGGTCGCGCCCGTCGGTCACGCGCTCCTTGAACTGAAAGCCCGTGCGCTGCGCTGCGTCGCACACCACGTGCGAGCAGTCGATGCCCTCGCCCTGCATCGCGGCCAGCAGCGCGCGGCCCATGGAATCGGTGCCCAGGCGGCTGGCCCAGCCCACCTTCAGCCCCAGGCGCGCCAGGCCGATGGCCACATTGGTCTCGGCCCCGGCCGTGCGCTTGTGAAAGCCGGTGGCGTTCTCCAGCGGTCCGGGCTCGTTGGCCACCAGCAGCAGCATGGCCTCGCCAAACAGGGCAACGTCAAATGCCGTGTCGCTCATGCGGTGGTCTCCCGTGCGGCCCGGATGAAGGCCAGTTGCGCGCGTGTGACGGCCACCAGGTCGTCACCCACCAGCGGATATTCAATGGCATGCGGCACGTTGCCCGGCAGCGCGCGCAGCACGGCCCGCCAGGGCGCGGCCGAATCGGCCAGCGGCACGGCCACCCACTTGCCCGGCAGGCGCTGCACGCCCTTGCAGTGCACATAGCGCACATGCGGCGCCAGGGCCTGCGCGGCCTGCAGCGGGCATTCGCCCTGCCAGTGCCAGTTGCCCATGTCAAAGGTCATGCCCAGGTCCAGCCCCGCCTGCGCCTGCGCGGCAAAGAAGGCCTGCATGGCGCACAGCGTGCCTGCGGTGGCAGTCTGGTCGTTTTCAATCACCAGCTCCACGCCCGGCGCCTGTTGCAGCAGGGCCTGGAGGCGCGGCAGCGACGCATGCGCGTGCGGGCCAAAGCCGCCAATCGACATCTTCAGGCGCGGCGCGGCCAGCACCTGCGCCGCCTGCAGGCCGCGCGCCAGCGCCGCTTCATCGAGCTGGCCCACCGGCGACCACAGGCCTTCGGGGCTGGAATACACCGCCGCGCGGCCCGCCAGCGCGGGCAGCTCGGTGGCGGCATCGCGCAGCAGCTCGCCGCGCACCTCCACGCCATCGGCACCCGCCTGCGCAGCCAGGTCGGTGCACCACAGCTGGCCGTGGCGTCCTGTTTCGGCCGCGCCGAAGGAGGACAGGGAAATCAAAACCTTCATGTGTTTCTTTCAGGCCCGGCCCCGGGGGCGCGGGCCATCTATCGCACGACCCGTCGGGTCTCAATGCGCGTGGTGCGAAGTCAAAATCTGGCCCAAAAACTGCCGCGTCTTGTCGTGCTGCGGCTGGCCAAAGAACTGCTGGGGTGGGGCCTGTTCCAGGATCTTGCCCTCGGCCATGAAGATCACCCGGTCGGCCACGCTGCGGGCAAAGCCCATTTCGTGCGTCACGCACAGCATGGTCATGCCGTCGTCGGCCAGGCTGATCATGGTGTCGAGCACCTCTTTCACCATCTCGGGGTCGAGCGCCGAGGTGGGCTCGTCGAACAGCATGACCTTGGGCGCCATGCACAGCGCGCGCGCAATGGCCACGCGCTGCTGCTGCCCGCCCGACAGCTGGCTGGGGTGCTTGTGCGCCTGCTCGGGAATGCGCACCCGCGTGAGGTACTTCATGGCCACGTCCTCGGCCTCGGCCTTGGACATGCCGCGCGAGCGCATCGGCGCCAGCGTGCAGTTTTCCAGAATGGTCAGGTGCGGGAACAGGTTGAACTGCTGGAACACCATGCCCACCTCGGCGCGCACGGCGTCCACGTTCTTGCCGCCGGCGGTCAGGTCGATGCCATCCACCTCGATGCGGCCCTTTTGCACCGTCTCCAGCCGGTTGATGCAGCGGATCAGCGTGGACTTGCCCGAGCCCGACGGGCCGCAGATCACGATGCGCTCGCCGGGCCGCACCGACAGGTGGATGTCGGTGAGCACCTGAAAGCTGTCATACCACTTGTTGACCCCTTCCATGCGGATGATGGGTGGCGTGGCGGGGGTGCTCGTGACTGCGTCGCTCATCAAAAGGCTCCTTGTGCGTGCCGGGCTTACTGAAGTTTTGGCAGGTCGGCGCCCAGCCACTTCTGGTACAGCTTGTTCAGCTCGCCGTTGGCGGTGTTGCGCTCCACGAAGTCGTTCACGGCCTTGGCCAGCTCGTCCTGGCCGGGGCGCATGGCGATGCCCATGGCCTGCTGCAGCAGGTTGAACTTGTTCTCAAAGGTGTTGGCGGGCACGCGCTTGGCGATCTGCGCCGCCACCGTCACCGAGCAGCCGATGGCATCGACCTGGCCCGAGATCAGCGCCTGCATGGCCGATGCATCGTCGTCAAAGCGGCGGATTTCGGTGCCCTCGGGCGCGGCCTTGGTCACGGCCACGTCCTGCGTGCTGGCACGGGCCACGCCCACGCGCACGCCCTTCAGGTCGGCCGCGCTCTTGATGTTGGCGCCGGTCTTGCCATACAGCACGATGGTGGCGGCCGCGTAGGGCTGCGAGAACTGCACCTGCTTGGCGCGCTCGGGCGTGATGGCGAGCGACGCCACCAGCACATCGACCTTGTTGGTCAGCAAGAACGGAATGCGGTTGGGGCCGGTGACGGGCACGATGTTGGCCTTCACGCCCAGGTCCTTGGCCAGCAGCTTGGCCACGTCGGCGTCATAGCCGTCGGGCTGGTTCTGCGCGTTGGTGGTGCCGTAGGGCGGAAAGTCCACCAGCATGCCAACCGTGATCTCGCCCTTCTTCTTGATGTCGGCAATGCTCTGCGCCGACGCGAGCGGCGCAAAGGCCGAGAGCGCGGCGCCCAGGCCGATGGCGGCGAGTGTGGTGGCAGCGGTGCGGCGTGTGGCTGAAAAGCGCATGGAATGTCTCCTGTGGTGGTGGTCGGTCAAGGGAAGGGGAAGGGGAAGGGAAATCTGGAAAGGGCAGGCCTGCAGGCCACCTCAGCGGGCAAGCGCCCGGGCGCGCTTGCGCTCCATGCGCGCGGCCAGCAGCGACAGCGGCCAGCAGATGATGAAATACAGCGCCGCGACGGTGGTGAACACGTGCAGCGGCTGAAAGGTGGCGTTGTTGATGATCTGCCCGGCCCGCGTGATCTCGGTGAAGCCGATGATGGCCGCCAGCGACGTGCCCTTGATAATCTGCACCATGTAGCCCACCGTGGGCGGCAGCGCGATCTTGAAAGCCTGGGGCAGCACCACGAAGCGCATGCGGTCCACATACTTGAGGTTGAGCGCGTGGGACGCTTCCCACTGCCCGCGCGGCACCGCCTCGATGCAGCCGCGCCAGATCTCGGCCAGAAACGCCGCGCTGTTGAGCACCAGCGCCACGCCTGCTGCCACCCAGGGGTTGATGTCAAACCCCAGCACCGGCGCACCAAAGAAGATGAGGAACAGCTGCAACAGCAGCGGCGTGCCCTGGAACACCTGGATGAACACGCGCGACGCATTGCGCGCCAGGGCGTTCTCGGACGTGCGCGACAGCGCCACCACCAGGCCCAGCAGCGCCCCGCCCACAAAGGCGATGGCCGACAGCGCCAGCGTCCACTGCGCGGCCTGCACGATGAAAAGAAACTCGGAGAGTCCGAAAGTACGCATGGGTGCGGTCCTGGCTCAGAAGCTGTAAAGAGATCCGGGGCGGGCGCTTCTCAGCGGCGGTCGGGGTAGTTCAGGGTGCGCTCGTAGATCAGCTTGAACAGCGCCGAAAACGACAGCGCCAGCGCCAGGTAGATGGCCGTCACCACGATGTAGATCTCGAAGCTGCGGAAGGTCTGCGACTGCAGGTTGGCCGCCACCGAGGTGAGGTCGTCCGCAGAGATCACCGACACCACGGCCGAGCTGAGCATCAGCAGGATGAACTGGCTGGTGAGCGCGGGGTAAATGGCCTTGAGCGCCGGCTTGAGGATGATGAAGCGGAAGATCTCCCAGGGCTTGAGGTTGAGCGCCCGGCCGGCCTCGATCTGCCCCTTGGGAATCGACTCGATGCCCGCCCGCACGATCTCGGCCGCGTAGGCCCCCAGGTTGACCACCATGGCCGTCAGCGCCGCCGTGTAGGGCGACCAGCGCAGGCCGATGGTGGGCAGCGCAAAGAAGAAGAAAAACAGCTGCACCAGAAACGGCGTGTTGCGGATGACCTCGATGTAGGCGTTGATCAGAAACCGCAGCCAGCCCGGCCCGCCCGTCTTGCCCCAGGCGCAAAAAATGGCCACCACCAGCCCGAGCAGCGTGGCGGTGAGCGACAGCTGCACGGTGATCCAGGTGCCCTTGAGCAACAAGGGCCACGCTGCAAACACGGCATCGAACTGGAACTGGTAATTCACGGTGCAAGAAGGCGTTGATCCGAAGTGCGCCCAGTGTATGAAACCGGTTTCAGAAAGGCATTGGGGATTACCCCAGGCACGCAAAAACCGCTGCTTTATCCACCCACAAGAACCCGCACCGGGCACGCGCCGCGCCTGGGCGAAAATGCCCCATGCCCTCCACCTTTGCCCCCGAACCCCCCTACACCCACGGTCAGGCCGAGCGCACTGCCGTGCTGCTGTGCAACCTGGGCACGCCCGACGCGCCCACCACCCCCGCCGTGCGCCGCTACCTGGCGCAGTTTCTGGGCGACCACCGCGTGGTGGAGATTCCCAAGCTGGTGTGGTGGCCCATCCTGCACGGCATCATCCTGCGCACGCGCCCGGCCCAGTCGGCCGCCAAGTACGCGAGCGTGTGGACGCCCGAAGGCTCACCCCTGGCGACGTGGACGGCCAAGCAGGCCACGCTGCTGCGCGGCTGGCTGGGCGAGGCCGGGCACAACGTGCTGGTGCGCCATGCGATGCGCTACGGCAACCCCTCCATCGCCAGCCAGCTCGATGCGCTGAAGGCCGAGGGCGCCACGCGCATCCTGATATTGCCGCTGTACCCGCAGTACTCCGCCACCACCACGGCCAGCGTGTTCGACGCGGTGTACGCCTGGGCCGCACGCACGCGCCATGTGCCCGAGCTGCGTTTCGTCAACCGCTACCACGACGCCCCCGGCTACATCGACGCGCTGGCCCGCACCATCGAGACCCACTGGAAGACCCACGGCCAGCCCGACCAGCTGGTGATGAGCTTTCATGGCGTGCCCGAACGCACCCTGCACCTGGGCGACCCGTACCACTGCGAAGCCCGCAAGACCGGCCGCCTGCTGGCCGAGCGCCTGGGCCTGCGGCCCGACCAGTACCGCATCACCTTCCAGTCGCGCTTTGGCAAGGCCAAGTGGCTGGAGCCCTACACCCAGCCCACCATCGAAGCGCTGGGCAAGGCCGGTACGCGGCGGGTGGACGTGGTGTGCCCCGGCTTCACCAGCGACTGCCTGGAGACGCTGGAAGAGATCAACATGGAAGTGCGCGAGGCGTTCTTGCACGCAGGGGGCCAGGAGTTTCACTACATCCCCTGCCTGAACGACAACAACCACTGGATCACCGCGCTCAGCCGCATCGCGCAGCAGCACCTGGCCGGCTGGCCCACCGAGGCGCCCACCGCCGCGGCCCTGGCCGACGCGCGCAGCCATGCACTGGCCGGCGGCGCGCCGCAGGGCACCTGTCCCGTGGTCCATTGATCAATCACTATTATTTTTATAGCTTTCAGCGCTTACCCAATAAGCGCTAACGGCCATTTTTATCCAAATAATTTCCCCTCTCAAACCAGGACACCACCCCGCCCACCCACAGCGGCTTTCCGGTCTTACCCCCTCTCCCCTCGCGGGAGAGGGTTGGGGAGAGGGGGCAGCACCCGCACCGGGCCCCAGTCACCACGTGTCACCCCCTCTCCCCGACCCTCTCCCGCGAGGGGAGAGGGAGTGACAACCCTCACTGACACCGCTACCCCACCCGGCCTTTTTCATCCATATTGCGCGCTGGCCCTCCTTCTGACCAGGCCCCGCCGCACCCACCACCGCCCATGCCCGCCCACGCCCTCGCCCCCCAGCAACTGCGCCTCACCATCGCCCCCGACAGCCTGGGCTTTGCCACCACGGCCGAGCTGGCGGGCCTGCCCCTGCCCTGGATCGGACAGGAGCGCGCCTACGCCGCCGCGCAGTTTGGCCTGAACCTGCAGCAGCCCGACTACAACCTCTTTGTGCTGGGCGAAGTGGGCAGCGGCCGCGCATCGCTGCTGCGCCAGGCCATGCACGAAGCCGCCGCCCTGCGCCCCGTGCCGCCCGACCTGTGCTACCTGCACCACTTTGACCACCCCGAGCGCCCGCGCGCCCTGCGCCTGCCGCCGGGCCAAGGCCGAGAGCTGCGCCAGTCCATGGCCGATGTGGCGCGCCACCTGCAAGCCGACATCCCCAAGCGCCTGGCCAGCCCCGACTTCAAGGCCGAAGCCGAACGCATCCAGCAGCAGTGGCAGGCGCAAGAATCGGCAGCGTTTGCGCAGCTCGACCAGTTTGCGCAGGCGCGGCAGTTCAACCTGTCGCGCGACGGTGGGCAAATGGTCTTCACCCTCACCGGCGCACAGGGCGAGCCGCTGACCGAAGCCGAAGCCCGCGCCCTGACGCCCGAGCGCCGCGCAGAGATCGAACAGGCCGAGCAGGCCCTGCGTGCCGAGATCGGCCGATTCATGGACACCCTGCGCCCGCTGGAGCGTGCCCGCGACGAGGCCGTGGCCACGCTGCGCAAACGCACCGTCAAGCCGCTGGTCGAGCAGCACCTGCACGCCGTGCGCCAGAGCCTGCGCAAGCAGATCAAGGACGGCGCCAAACTATCGCAATGGCTGGACCGCGTGGAGCGCGCGCTGCTGGAGCACATCGACCTCTTCGAGCCCCTGCACGACCAGGCCCCCGACAGCGACCACAGCGACCACGGCGACGCCGAGGCCGACCGCAAGGACGCGCTGGACGACCTGCTGGCGCGCTGCCAGGTGAACCTGGTGGTGGACAACGACGGCCGCACCGCCGCCCCCGTCATCGTCGAAGACCACCCCACCGCGCGCACCCTGTTCGGCAGCATCGAACACGGCCTGGACGCCGACACCGTGCAGGCCGACCACACCAGCATCCTGGCGGGCAGCCTGCTCAAGGCGCACGGCGGCTTCATCCTGCTGCACCTGCAAGACCTGGCGGCGGAAGAAGGCCTGTGGCCGCGCCTGCGCCGCTTTCTGCGCTGCGGGCGCCTACAGATCGAAGAAGGCGCAGGCGGTGGTGGTGGTGGCGCTGCCGCTGCCCACATCCCCGGCGCGCCCGCCGCGCTGCTGCCCGAGCCCGTGGATGTGGACGTGAAGATCGTGCTGATCGGATCGGTGGAGGACTACTACGCCTTGCAAGAGGCCGACCCCGACGCCGCCCGCCGCTTTCGCGCCAAGGTGGACTTTGTGGAGCGCTTTGCCGCCACCCCCGCCACCCGCCAGGCCACCGCCATCTTTGTCGCGCAGACCTGCCACCAGCGCGGCCTGCCCCACTTCGGCCCCGCCGCCGTGGCCCTGCTGCTGGAGCAATCGCACCGCGAAGCCGACGACCAGGGCCGCCAAAGCGCCCTCTTCGCCCACACCGAGGCGCTGCTCATCGAAAGCGCCGCCCAGTGCCAGCAGCGCAGCGGCACCCTGGTGGACGCCACCGACGTGCAAGCCGCCATTCACGCCCGCCGCCTGCGCCACAACTATCCCGAAGAGCAACTGCACGAATCCATCACCGAAGGCGAGCGCCTGATCACCCTGACCGGCAGCGTGGCCGGCCAGATCAACGCCATGACGCAGATCGACCTGGGCGACTACCGGTTTGGATTCCCCGTGCGCATCACCGCGCGCACCTTTGCCGGGCAAGAGGGCCTGCTCAACATCGAGCGCGAGGTCGATTTGTCCGGCCCCATCCACGACAAGGGCGTGCTGATATTGCACAGCTACCTCACCGCATTGTTCAGCCACGTCGCACCGCTGGCGCTGAACGCCTCCATCGTGTTCGAGCAGGAATACAGCGGCGTGGAAGGCGACTCGGCCTCGTGCGCCGAGCTGTACGCGCTGCTGTCCAGCCTGTCAGGCCTGCCCCTGCGCCAGGGCATTGCCGTGACGGGTGCGCTCAACCAACACGGCGAGGTGCTACCCGTGGGCGGCATCAACGAAAAGATCGAAGGCTGGTTCCGCGCCTGCGCAACGGCCGGGCTGGACGGCACCCACGGCGTGCTGATCCCCGCCCGCAACCAGCGCCACCTGATGCTGGACCGCAGCGTGCTGGACGCGGTAGAACGCGGGCTGTTCCACGTCTACACCATGGGGCATGTGAGCGAGGGGATTGCGCTGCTGACGGGCGAGGCATCGGGCATGAGCCCGGCGGAGTTGCTGCCGGCGCAGGCTGTCGAGCTGGCCGGGGGGGCGGCTACGGTGGAGGACACGGTGATGCAGCGGGCGGAGGTGACGCTGCGGGGGTATCGGAGGGCTTGTCAGGTGGCGGGGGGGGCGCGGAGGGGGCGTGGGGGGCGGGGGCGCTAGTTAGCTCAGTGGCCCAAAAGACTGAATTCTCAGAGCTCCGGCTGCTTGGCAGCGTTAGCAGTCAGTCGGTCGATTTGGCGACTGGCCCAACCGCCTAAAGTAGGCACGATGCGTGGGCTGCCCGGGCCGACTGCAGATAGATGCTGCGGCTAGCCCAAATCGGCCGCACTTGGCATCTCGCCTGCACTCCCTGGCTCTCGTGCCGTTTTTTGGTGCCGCCTACCATTGTCGCCCCTGCCCTATTGAGGACAACATGCCCCGCCCAGTGAACCACTCTGCTGGCGCCGAACAGCGCGCCCACCGGATCTTGCAAAAGACTTCGGACATCGAAGAGCTGCGAGCTGCGCAGGCATACCTCCTGCCACTCGCGGGTCTGACGCTGGACCAGACCGCCCTCCTACTCGGCCGTGATCGCTATTGGGTCTCCCGCACGCGCAACCTGTTCATTCGTGAGCAGAAGCCACTTAAGCATGGAGGGCGCCGGCAAGCGCTCGTTCCTCAGGATCAGGAACTGGCACTGGTCAAACAAGCCTTCATCAGTCCCGAGACAGTTGCTTGGCGCCACGGAGCAACCACTTTGCGCACGAACCTACGACACTGGCTTAAAAAAGAGACCGGTGCAGATGTTGCCGAATCGACGATCACGTCGATGCTCGACCGGGTTGCGCCGAAGATTCTTGCTGGCGCTAAGGGCACCGACTTGCAGAGGATCTCTCATTGGCTGGAACGACTATTCGCGGCTGAGAAAGAGTTGTGCGAAAGGAGCGGTAATCCCTGGCCCTAATTATTGCGCCTTGACCAAGCAGCGTGGCCTAAAACGGGCCTTTACAGTCTGATTTGTGCCTAGTGGCTGACGGCCGTAATCGGTCTTCGGGTCGCGCCAGCACTTGACACGACTCTAAAACCTTTTGCTTAAGGAACGCACCATGCCTAGCCAACTGCCCAGCCAACTCAAGACCTACAACGCTTGGACCTTCAATAAAGTCGAAGGCGGAACCTTCCGCCGCAACAAGCGGGACTTCGCCCATCACGAATACCCGATCCTTGCCCCTCTGCCCACCAACGGGCGCCACACCAAGGCGCTTGAAGCGTCCCGCCTGGGTGGCCCTTACATCTACTTTGTCACCGACGACAGCGGCCAGGTGCGCTACGTGGGCAAATCGCTCGAAGATCAAGTAATTCAGCGCTGGGTACGTCCGGGCATCCGCGGCACAGCCAAGCACTACTGGACGCACTCCACCAAGAGCGGCGGTTGCGTGTTCAATATCGCCAAAGGGCTCCAAGCGGGAGAATCCCGCGAATACAACCTGCGCTACGTGCCTTTGATGGAAATCACGCCCGAGGTTTACATGCAACTTGGATTGCCGGACATGGCTGATCCAACCCTTTGCTTGCCGGTGGTCGAACAAGCACTGGTCAAGATGCTCAATCCCGACTGGAACGCGCGGCGCTGAGCCTGAAGACCAACCGCCCCCCCCAACGGTCAGAGAGGATGATGCCTATGGAAGCGCCAGAAAAAGAAACCCTGCACAACCCCCTGCGATACTGGAACGATCGCCCCGACTATCTTGCAGAGATGGATCAGCGGGATGCAGAAATGGACCGGGAAGACTCCCTCTCCGACCGTTACGCGTTCCAGCTCGGCCAAGACTTGGCTAGGCACGGCTTGAGCATTGACCCTAACACCACTTGCACCGAGATGGTCCGGGGGTTCGAGCACGGCAAGCGCCAGCCATCAAGAACTGCGGACGTGTATCTCCGCAAGCTCCTGACGCTGCGCAAGAACGCCTACCATCGAGGAATTGCCGTCAGTTCCGTGTTGACCAAGGAATACCTTAAGAGCATCACCGTGACGGTGTGCCCCGTCTCCGGCGTCAATTTGACGCAGGGCACGATGACCGACACTGACTGGTCCGTCGATCGCCTGAACAACCAACTCGGCTACGTCCCTGGCAATTTGTGCATCATGTCGGCGCGCGTTAACCGCCTCAAAGATGCAGACGATGTGACTTCAATCGGAATGCAGGGTGCGTACAACTGGTTGATTTTGGGAGGCGGGGAAGGCCTGTACCAGGAAGTGGGTTCAGGACTGCTGGCCATCGAGGCGATGCGGCTTACCTCGTTGATGCAGGGGCCTAGCCACATGAGGTCGGGTGGCTTGGTGCGCTTTCCCCCATATGCAATGGCACCTTCTGCCTGGACCACCCTTGACGGAGCCATCGCTGGCATCCATGTGGAGTGCGCCCGCTCTCGCGTGGACGAAGGCTACCCCTACCGCCGCCGACGCGATCTATTCAAACACTTGGGCAAAGAGCACTGGAGCAAGAGCAATCGACTGGTATCCCTGCTACGCAAGATGTTGGCCAACGGCAAGCATCCTGCGGATGTCTGGTTTGACGACACTCCTTTGGACATGCTGCTTGAGTTGACTGAAGAATTTCTAAGCAATCCGCGACCTGTTGACGGCGCGGTGGATTTGGAAGCTGTCAGGCAAAGAGTTCAGACAGGGATAGATCCGCTGGCGCAGTTTGCAAGATGAGCATTCGCCCGCTGCGCTGAGTCAGGACGCTATGACGGTAGTGAGCACAGAATAAATGGCCCGAAAAGTACAAGTCGCTGTTGCGAATGTTTTACCGGTCAGCTCTCCAGCTGATTGTTCAGCCTTTACTCGAACGATCTCGCCTTGTGCAATCTTAGTCATGGCCTTCCCCTTATCCGTCAGCGTTGATAGTCAGGTATCAATCTTGGTGCTTCGACCCCGTTTGTGTAAGGTAGGAAGTCTGTTCGTATTCCTTCAAAGGCATATCTAACCGGCCGGTTTGGATGAGGCATTCGGCAAGTCGGCTGACAGCTGGATTTACAGCGATACAGAGAGTCGCTCGATTCAACGGCACGTATGAGGCAGGCGATCGCAAAACTCTAGTAGCGCTTTCAGCCTAGAACAGGCGTCGAATAGCCACCACCTCCGCATCGAGCACCGACTCCGCTACCTACACACGCCCCTTTAGCCACGCCACAACATCCCCCGTCACCTCCTCCCGTTTTGTCTCATTCAAGATTTCATGCCGTGCCCCAGGGTACAGCTTGACCGTCACATCGGCCACACCCGCATCCCGATACCGCTGCCCCAGTTGCTGAAGCAAAGCCCCGCCTGCGGCCAGCGGGTCTGCGTCGCCGGATGCGATGAGGATGGGCAGGTCGCTGCGGATGCGCGCGAGCAGCGCGGGGTCGGCCAGCCGGGGGGCGGGGGCGAAGAGTGAGGGGATCACGTCGGGCGGCACATCCCAGCCGCACCACGGGTCGGCCACGTAGGCATCGACCTCGGCGGCGTCGCGCGACAGCCATTCGTAGCCGGTGCGGTGCTCAAAGCCTGCGTTGAATGCCGCAAGCCCGGCGGGCGCATCGGCGGGGGCGTTGGCCATGGCGGCGGCGAGCAGGTCGAGGGCGGTGGAGCCTGACAGGATGACGCCGGACCAGGTGGATGAGTGGTCCAGGATGGCCGCCTGCGCTGCGAACGAGCCCATGGAATGGCCGAACAGAAAGAGCGGCAGGCCGGGGTGCTGCGCACGCAGCAGTGCGCCGAACTGGGCCACGTCGGCAATGAGTCCGCTGAAGCCTGCGCTGCCAAGGTCGCCCAGCTTGTCGCCCGCCGTGCGCCCGTGGCCGCGATGGTCCACGGCGTGGACGATGAAGCCTGCGGCGTTCAGGGCCCGGGCAAAGCGGTCGTAGCGCTCGCCGTGCTCGGCCAGGCCGTGGGAGATTTGAACGACGCCCACGGGTTGGCCCGGGGTTTCGGCCCAGGTGTAGGTGGTGATGCGGGTGCCGTCGGCGGTGGACTGGAAGGAGGAGGTGGTGGCGGGGTTCATCGATTCATTCTGGCACGCGGGTTGGCGGGGTGTCACGGTGATTTCTGCCTTGGCCCGCTGGTGCCTTTGCCGTTCTTTTGCTGCAGGGGCCATCGAGGCGGTTGAGTCCGTTGATGCGGGGTGTGGCGCCGTGCAAGGCTTCGACAGGCTCAGCCCGAACGGGTGGTGGGGGTTCAACGGTGGTGACTCGCGTCGCTCGATGTGGCTGCCCTGCGGCCATTCATGTTGGGGTTGCCTGTGCTGAGCCAGAGCCGCGCAAGGCTTCGACAGGCTCAGCCCGAACAGGTGTTTTGCGTTCAACGGCACCAGCCCAATAATTCCGCATGCCCCTGCCCCTGCCCCCGTTCAACCTCGACCGCTTTGTGCAAGCCCAAGACCCCGTCTGGCCGCGCGTGTTGGCCGAGCTGCGGGCGGGCCGCAAGCGCACGCACTGGATGTGGTTTGTGTTTCCGCAGATCCAGGGACTGGGGCGCAGCGACATGGCGCAGCGCTATGCCATTCAGTCGCTGGCCGAGGCGCAGGCTTACCTGGCACACCCGGTGCTGGCGGGGCGGCTGCGCGACTGCTGCCAGATCCTGCTGGAGCTGCAGGCGCCCTCTTCCGCGCTTGCGGTGTTTGGCTCGCCAGACGACCTCAAGCTGCGGTCTTGCATGACGCTGTTTGCCGAGGCCGCTGCGCCGGACAGCGGTTTGTTTGACGCGGTGCTGCACAGGTACTTTGGCGGGCACAAGGACCTGCGCACGTTGGAGCTGCTCGCGTAGGGGGTTTTGCGGCACGTTGGCGTATGGTGGGTTGCTCTATGCGAAACATATACAATTCAAATACGTTTTGCATATAGGCAGCACTCCCATGGGCATAGTCAAGATTTCCGACCAGATGCATGAAAACCTGCGTCTGGCCAGCACGGCGCTCAGCCGTTCCATCAACTCACAGGCCGAGCACTGGATGCGCGTGGGCATGTTGGCCGAGATGTATCCCGACCTGGATCACCGCGAGATTTGCCAGATGCTGGTGCGGGCCGAGTTGGCGGGCGGGCTGGATGTGGCGCTGGCCGCGCAGGGTGGGCTGGACAGCAAGACGCCGCCCGCAGCCACCGCACGCGCCGGAAAGCGGCAGCACTGATGGCACGTCACACACACCGTGGGGTGCCGATCCGCTCGGCCGATGAACTGGTGATGGCGCGCCGGGCGGCGCGGCTGGCGGCCGAGGTGCTGGCCATGATCGAGCCGCATGTGGTGCCGGGCGTAACCACCGACGCGCTGGACCGCCTGTGCCACGACCACATCGTGAACGTGCAGGGCGCGCGGCCTGCCAATGTGGGCTACCTGGGCTACCCCAAAACGGTGCTGACGTCGGTGAACCATGTGGTGTGCCACGGCATTCCATCAGCCCAGCAGATGCTGAAGAAGGGCGACATCGTGAACATTGATGTGGCGGTGGAAAAAGACGGCTGGTATGGCGACACCAGCCGCATGTTCTGCGTGGGCACGCCCAGCATGCTGGCCCATCGGCTGGTGCGCACCACGTACGAGGCGCTGCGGGCGGGCATCCGCGAAGTGAAGCCGGGGGCCACGCTGGGCGATGTGGGCCACGCCATTGCCACCGTGGCGCAGCGCGAGAACTTCAGCGTGGTGCGCGAATACTGCGGCCACGGCATTGGCACCGTGTACCACGATGAACCGCAGGTGCTGCACTACGGGCGGCGCGGCCAGGGGCTGCGGCTGGAGGCGGGCATGGTCTTCACCATCGAGCCCATGCTGAACGCAGGCCGACCCGAAACCAAAGAGCTGGCCGATGGCTGGACGGTGGTGACCCAGGACCGGTCGCTGTCAGCCCAGTGGGAGCACATGGTGGCCGTGACGGACACCGGCTACGAGGTGCTGACGGCGTGGCCGGGGGGCACGGGGGCCTATCCGGCGTTGGATTGAGCGGGTCAGTCGCCCTGGGGCACCGGTAGCAAATCTTCCATTCCGCTTTCGACTCGGTGTTGGACAGAATCATCAGTGGTAGCTACCATTGATACCCACCAATCAAGGAACCCGCCATGGACACCGCACGCCTTTTTCAATCCGGCCGCAGCCAAGCCGTGCGGCTGCCCAAGGAATACCGCTTCACCGGCACTGAAGTCGTGGTGAAGCACTTTGGCAATGGTGTGCTGCTGTTGCCTGCGGACAACCCCTGGCAAACGCTGCAAGCCGGGCTGGCCGCTTTTGAGCCCGGCTTTGTGCTCACCCGCGAACAGCCTGACACCCAGCAGCGGGACGAGATCAACCCATGATCCTGCTCGATACCAACATCTGCATCTACATCATCAACGCCAAGCCCCCCGCCGTGCTGGCGCGCTTTCAGCAATACCGCATGGGCGATGTGGGGCTGTGCAGCGTAGTGGCTGCCGAGCTGGCGTTTGGCGTGGCCAAAAGCGGCTCTGCGCGCAACCGCCAGGCGCTGGAGATGTTTCTGGCACCGCTCGCCGTCCTGCCATTTGATGATGCCGCCGTATGGGCCTATGGCGACCTGCGCGCCGACCTGGAGCGCCGTGGCACCCCCATTGGCGCGCTCGACACCATGATTGCTGCGCACGCCCTGAGCCAGCAGGCCCAGCTCGTCACCAACAACACGGGCGAATTTGCCAAGGTGCCCGGCCTGCAGCTGGACAACTGGGCCACCGCCACTTGAGTTCTAGGGATGTCCTTACATGGACGTCCCTAGGCCAAGTGGCCTCTGGTGGAATGGCCGCTGCGCGAAGAGATTCCCTTCAATCACCCGTGCGGCAGCTCCAGCCGCGCCCAGGCGGCCATCACATCCGGCTGCTTCTTGATCCAGTCGGCAGACATCAAGTTGGCGCCCCAGTGGTGGATGCGCGCCACGCCCTCCCCCATGTTCCACAGGTGCCGCAGCTGCACGAACAGGGGCAGGGCCGCGAGGTCGGCATCTGTGACACGGCCGCCTCCTTCGCGGTAGCCAGCCAGGTACTGCTGCCAGCGCTTGAGCAATGCGTCGTCGGGCTCCATGGGGGCCTTGCGCGGCAGGTTGGACCACAGCCAGACGCACAGGTCATAAGCCAGGAACCCCGGCCCGGCGTCGTCAAAGTCAAAGAAGGCGGCGCGCCGCACTCCATCAGCATCGGTGGTCACATGGTTGTTGTGGCCATGCGTGTCGCCGTGGCACATCACGCGGGTCAAGGTGCCCTCCACATCCGCCAGCTCGCCCAGAAGGCGGTGGATCAGTTGCCGGTAGGCATCCAGCACGGCTGGGGCCACCTCAGGATGGGCGGCAAGGTAGCCGAGCGTGCGGCCGGCAAGATGCTGGCCGTCCAGCACATAGTGGCTTGCGGGGCCGGTGTAGCTGTGCGCGGCGCGGTGAATCTGCGCCAGCGTGGCGCCGGTCAGGTGCAGGTCTTCGGGCGTGTCGGGCACAGCGCCATCGCAGTGGCGGAATAGCACCAGCACACGCGGACCTTCCGGGAACGGCAGGGCAATGCTGGTGGCTCCGTTCGCAGCCAGAACCGGCGTGGTCACGCCCACCCCTTGCGCGTGCAGGTGGGCCAGCAAACCGACCTCAAAATCCACATTGAACGCGCCGCGCGGCCGGATGGCGCAGATGCGCGCCACATAGCGGCTGCCGTCTGCGGCCCGCACGGCGTAGTTGTCGTTGAGGTTGCGGCGGATCAGATAGCACTGCTGCACCTGCAGGCCATAGTGCCGCGCCACCCACTGCGCCACCGCCGAAGCAGCAGCCGTGGTGTGGGCCGCCAACAGCCCAGGGTCTTGATCGGGGGTTGAAAACATGCGGCATTCTGCATGCGGGCGGGCTGCTGGGCGGCGGGGCTTGCGTGCGTGCCTTGGCGCGACACGCGCCGCGACCCTGCGCAGGATGGGCCGAGGCGGCTGCGGCCCAAAATTTAGATAAAAACAGCCGCCAGCGCTTGCTGGTATTGCCTTGTCAGTATCAAAACGATAGCAACAGAGATCTTCGGTGCCGCATCACCACGGCAGCTTGTCGCCGCTGTAGGCGTAAAAGCCGCCCGATTCTTCTGCGGGCAAGCGGTCCAGCACCTGCAGCATGTCGCCCGCCGCGTCGGCTGCCGGGCGGCCTATTTGTGCGCCATTGAACGGCGCAGACAAGGCCGAGTTGACGGTGCCCGGGTGCAGCGCCACCAGCACCGCCTGCGGGTAGGTGCGGGCCACTTCGATGGCGGCGGTCTTGACGAGCATGTTGAGCGCGGCCTTGCTGGCGCGGTAGCTGTACCAGCCGCCCAGGCGGTTGTCGCCAATGCTGCCCACCTTGGCCGACAGCACCGCCAGCAGGCTGCGGCCCTGCCTGGGCAGCAGCGGCGCAAAGTGGGCCAGCACCAGCGCGGGGCCAAAGGTGTTGGTGCGAAAGGTGGCTTGCATCTGCGCGTAGTTCAACTGGCCCAGGCGCTTTTCCGGCATGCCGTGGGGGCCGTGCAGCAGGCCAGCGGCATGGATGATGCAGTGCCACGGGCCCTGGGCCTGGAGCTGCCGGGCGGCGGCGGCGATGGTGGCCTCGTCGTCCAGGTCCACCGCCGGGTGGGTGTGGCGGCCCAGCCCCACGGCCAGGGCGCAGCGCGGGTCGGCCTGCAGGTGGGTGAGGAAGGCGCTGCCGATGGCGCCGGTGGCGCCGATGACGATGGCGCGGTAGCCGTGGGGAAGTGAGTTCATGGTGAAGACCAGTCGCCGGGGTGTGTGGCCTGCGCATAGACCAGGGAGCCATCGCAGAGCACTTTGGTTTGGTAGTGCGGGAACACGTGGTGTCCACAGTGCTCCGTGAAAACCGCGATGGTGCGGCGTGCCTCACTCACCAGAGCGAACGCGTATTTGAACTCCACCACAGACTCATCCATGAGCTCGAGACGAAGCGTCTGGGAGGGGAAAAAGATCATGTGGCCGGGCTTTGCCAAAAACGCTTCTACCGTGCAGCCGTACCGGGCGGCAAGCTCAGGCGCCCATTCCTGGATGATCTGGGCAGATAGGCGCGGCACAGGGTACTCGTGGATTTTCATGGTGACGTGATGGGTCGAATCAAAGCGTGTCGAGTCTAGTTCGCAGACTGGCCGCATGCTCACGTAGCGCATCCAGCTGCGGCCCCTGCATCTTCTGCAACTGCCGGTACACCAGCCCCAAGCGAACATTGCGGCCCAGCGCGCCTTCGTTGCGCGCAAAAAAGTCCCAGTACAGCGCGTTGTACGGACAGGCGTGCTCACCCACTTTTTGCTTCTTGTCGTAGTGGCAACCCTTGCAGTAGTCGCCCATCCGGTCGATGTAGGCGGCGCTGCTGACATAGGGCTTGGTGGCCAGCAGGCCGCCGTCGGCAAACTGGCTCATGCCCACGGTGTTGGGCACTTCCACCCACTCAAAGGCGTCGACGTACACGCCCAGGTACCAGCGGTGCACGGCATCGGGCGCCAGCCCCGCCAGCAGCGCAAAGTTGCCGATGACCATGAGGCGCTGGATGTGGTGGGCATAGGCATGCTCCAGCGACTGGCCCACGGCGTGCTGCATGCAGCGCATGCGGGTCTTGCCGGTCCAGAACCATTCGGGCAGCGGTGTGTGGTGGCCCAGGGCGTTGCGCTCGTCGTAGCCGGGCATGTGGGCCCAGTAGATGCCGCGCACATATTCGCGCCAGCCCAGGATCTGGCGGACAAAGCCTTCCACCGCCGGCAGGGGCGCGGCGCCTGCGTGGTAGGCCGCCTGGGCGCGTTGCACCACCTCGTGCGGGCGCAGCATCTTGGTGTTGAGCGCGAAGGACAGCAGCGAGTGAAAGAGCCGCGTGCTCTGCGTGCTCATGGCGTCTTCATACGCGCCAAAGTGCGGCAGCGTGGTGGTGATGAAGTGGTCGAGCCAGGCCAGCGCCTCGGCCCGGTTCAGCGGCCAGCGCAACGCATGGGCCTGCGGGTTGCCAAAGCTCTGCACGCCCGCGGCCTGGATGGTGGCCCACAGGGCGCTGTGGTCGTGCGTGGGGCGGGCGTCGGGCGGCAATGTGGGCGCGTCCTGGGTATCGGGCCAGGGCTTGCGGTTGTCGTGGTCGTAGTTCCACTGGCCGCCTTCGGGCTCGCCAGCCTCGTCGATCAGCACACCGTGGCGCTGGCGCATGCGGCGGTAGAAGTGCTCCATGAGCCACTGCTTGCGGCCCTTGAACGCCTCGGCCACTTCGGTGCGGGTGGTGTAGAAGTGCTCGCTGCTGACGGCCTGCACGGCAAAGGCTTGCGCAGCACCCCAGGTGCGCAGTTGCTCGTCCAGCCGCCATTCGTCGGGGTGCTGGTATTGCAGCGTGTGCGCGCCATAGTGGGCCATGAGGGCGGCCAGGTTGGCGGGCATCGACTGGCGGTTGCTGGCGTCGTCAACCGCCACGTAGCGCACGCGGTGTCCGGCCGCGCGCAGCTGGCGGGCCAGGTCGCGCATGGCGGCAAAGATGGCCAGAATCTTTTGCGCGTGGTGCAGCACGTAGTCGGTCTCCTGCCGCACTTCCATCAGCACATAGACCACGCCATCGTCGTGCGTGGCAAACCACGAATGCCCGGGGTTGAGCTGGTCGCCCAGCAGCAGGCGCAGGGTGTGGGTGCGGGGCTGGGGGGTGTTCACGACGCAGGCGCAGGTCGTTTCTGGAAGCCACACAGCGCGGTGCTCATGCGGCGCCCTCGGCGCCCTCTGCGCCCACGGGGCCCGCCCCGCCGCTGCGCTTGCGTTCGTTGCGGCAGCGGTCGGAGCAGTACTTCACCTCGTCCCACACCTTCTCCCACTTCTTGCGCCAGGCGAAGGGCAGGCCGCAGTGCTGGCAGGTCTTCTGTGGAAGATCTGATTTTTTGCGCATGCGCATGGTGCGTGCCCGGTGGTCTCATGCAGGCTGCAGCACCTGCCGCGCCAGCGCGCGCCCGCTGAGCCATGCGCCTTCGACCTTGCCGCCGTGCAGCCAGTCGCCGCACAGGCCCAGCCGCGTGCGGGCGTCCCACCACCGGCCCTGTGTGAGCGCGGGGTCGGTGTCGGCGTAGCGCCATCGGTGGGCGGTGGCAGCCCGGGGCTCGGGTCCACCCAGGGCCCTGAAGGCAGCGACCAGCGCGGTCGTGACTGCATCGGCACTGTCTTCGATGTGCGCCTCGCTCCATTCGGGGCTGGCGTGCAGCAACCAGGTTTCCTGCCCTGTGCGCCCGGGCCTGCTGCTGTCGCGCGCCACCCAGCGCAGCGGCCCGGCGTTGACGAAAGCGCCGTCCCACGGCATAGCCACGGGGCTTGCATAGCGCAGCATCACCGCCCAGCTGCCACGCATGCGCGCACTGGCGGCCACGGCGGCGCCTGCGGGCGCCCAGGGGGCCAGCAAAGGCACGGCCTGCGGCGCGGGCACGGCCAGCAGCACGGCACGGTACCGCTGGGCCCGCTGGCCGTGCTCGGCCGACGTCACGGCCCAGCCGCCTTCGCCAGGGTCCAGGCGCTGCACGGTGGTCTGCCACTGCGCCATCGCGTGGTCGCCCAGGTTTTGCACCAGCCAGGCGGCGGGCGCCGTCATGCGCGGTGTGCCCACGAAGCGCGCAAGCGGCGTGGTGGGCGACGTCCAGGCATGGCCGTCAAAACTGGCCAGCCGGGCCGGCCACTCCGCGGCCACACCCGCCTGCTGCCAGCGGCCCAGCTCCGCCACAAAGGCGGGGTCGCGGGCGGTGAAATACTGCGCACCGTGGTCGCACTGCCAGGGGCCGTGTTCGTCTTCGGCGCGCCGGGTGCTCATGCGGCCCGAGGGGCCGCGGGACTTGTCGAAAAGATGCACCGTGTGGCCCGCCTGCAGCAGGGCCTGCGCGCAAGACAGGCCCGCCAGGCCGGCGCCGATGACGGCGATGGGCAAGAAGCTGGTGGGGCTGGTCATGGCTGCGGGTCCGTGCGTGGGTGAGTCACCCGGATCAGCGCCTGGGTGTCGATGCCCGGCGCCAGCCAGACAGAGAGGTCAATGGTCATTGATATACCAATCAGTCACAAAACAAACCAATTGGTATTTTGCCAGCAGATGGCCCGTGGTGGCAAAGCGTGGCCGTCACCCCATGCCCGGTGCCCGCCCCGTAAACTCCCCCCCATGACCTACCAAATCACCGTTTACTCCAAATCCGCCTGCCCCCAGTGCGATTCGGCCAAGAAGCTGCTGCAGTCGCGCTCGCTGCCGTTTGAGGAAATCAAGATCGACGACGAGGCCGAGCGGCTGGCGTTCTATGCCAAGTGCGGGCCATCAGTGCGGCAGATGCCGCAGATCTTCATCAACAACCAGCGCGTGGGCGGGCTGGCGGGGCTGCAGGCAGCGCTGGCGCAGATGGGTCTGTCGCAAACGCCCTGACTACCGGTATTGCGCCGCGGTGATGAATTCGTTAAAGCTCTCGCACCACACGATCACGGTGTTGAACTTTGCAGGGTCCACGCCCTGCGGCAGCGCGACGATGAAGTTGTCGAACGTCTTCACATCGCCCACGCGCAGCATCTGCGGCTTGAGGCGGTTGAAATCAGCCTCGGTCTCGACAAACGTGGGCGACAGGTACAGCTTGTAGTCCGGCCCCGGGGCCAGGCGGCCCTCCAGCGCAATGGCCTGGGCGCTGATGGAGACCTGGCCCTCACCCCAGTGCAGCGCGTCGCTGTCTTTGAGGTCGCGGCGGAAGGTGGCCGTCCATTGCGCTGTGGATGCCTGGGCGGCCACGTCTTGCGCCGTGGGCGCCTCGGGCGCAATCAGGATGGGCAGGGCGTAGATGCCTGCCGCAAAGCCGATGGCCAGGGATAGCAGGTGCGTGGCCGTGAGCAGGAGGGGCTTGAAGGGTTTCATGGCAGCAGGCGGAGGACGGTGGGCCGGCGCATGGCGCGGGCGGTGTGCCAATGTACCGCGCCACCCTGCCCTGCGTCACCCGCCCGCCTTGGCCAGAAACGCGTCCACCAGCGCGTAGTGCTCGGGCACGTTGAGCGCGGGCGCATGGCCGCAGCCGGGCACCTCCACCACCTGCGCCAGGCCGCGCGTGCCGGGGCCGCGGGTCAGCATCTCCACCGTGGTCTCGCGCAGCACCAGGTCTGAATCCGCACCGCGCAGGCACAGCACCGGAATGTCGAGCGCGTCGTAGTGGTCCCAGATGAGGTAGTCGTTGGTGTGGTGGGTGAACTGCTGCACCATGGCCGGGTCGTAGTGCGGCGTGACGCGGCCATCGGGCAGGCGGCGGGTGCTGCTCTCGGTCAGCAGGCGCCATTGCGCGTCGCTCAGCCAGCCGTAGGGCAAATACACCTGGCGGAAGAACGCCTCCAGCTCCTGCACGGTGTCAAACGCCGGGGGGTGGCCCGCGTAGGCCTTAATGCGTTCCAGCGCCGCGTCGGCCAGGCGCGGGGCGTTGTCGTTGAGCAAGAGGCTCCGGATGCGGCCCTTGAGCTGGGGCTGGAACAGGCCCGAGGCGCACACCGTGCCGATGGCGCCGCCCATCGACGTGCCCACCCAGTGCGCCTGGTCGATGCCCAGGTGGTCGAACAGGTCGGCCGCGATGCGGGCATAGAAGGCGAGGCTGTACTCGGCCTGCGGGGCGCGCGCCCACTGGCTCAGCCCACGGCCCAGGGTGTCGGGGCAGATCACACGAAAGCGCGAGGCCAGGTGCGCGGCCAGCGGGTCCATGTCGCGCCCGGTGCGCGCCAGGCCGTGCCAGGCAATCACCACCGGGGCGTCCTGCGCACCCCAGTCCATGTAATGGATTTCATAGCCAGCGCAGGTGGCGTAGCGCGAGGTGGGGGACATGGTGGCGACCTTGTGGAACAAAGAAAAGAGAAAGGGACCGGCGGCTCACTTCATGAGGCGGCCGTTGCTGCCGATCACGGTCACTTCGACATACCGTGAACCGATGCGGTTGGTGGGCGAATAGCCCAGCGTGATGCCGCCGAGGTCATAGCTCTGCATCGATTCGAGCGCCTTGACGACCTTGGCGCGCGTGGGCGCAGGCCCCGCGCGGCGCAGTGCCTCGACCAGCACCTTGGCGCCCAGAAACTGCTCGAAGCTGGTGTAGTTGACCTCAGCCTCCGGCGCGTACTTTTTGAGCAGCGTTTGGTATTCGCGCACCACCGGCAGCTGCGGGCGGTAGGGGTAAGGCACCACCTGGCTGATGCCCAGGCCGTGCGCGTTCTTCAGGCCCGCCAGCTTCACCAGTTCGTTCGGGTCGACCACCGAGATGTTGTAGAGCTGCGCGCCCCCGCCCTGCTCGCGGTAGCGCTGGATGAAGGCCGCTGCGGGCTTGTTCACCGCGATCATGATGACCGCGTGCACATCGGCCGCCTTGATGGCCTTCACGGCGTCGTCCACCTTGTCGGTGTTGCGCTCATAGCCCGCGGCCACCACCAGCTTGAGGTTGCGCTTGGCCAGCGCCGCCTCCACCCCCGCCAGCCCGGCCTTGCCGAAGCCGTCGTCCTGGTACATCACGGCCATGCGGTTCATGCCCAGCGTGGTGAGCTGCTGCACCATGTGCTCGGCCTCGTCGGCATAACCCGCGCGCACATGGAAGATCCACGGATTGAATGGGTTGCGCAACGATTCGCCGCCGGTGTAGGGCGCCACCAGCGCCGCGCCGCCCTGCTCCAGCACGCCGTCGGCCAGCAGCTGGGTGATGTTGGCCGTGCCCGCAAAGCCATACAGGGCCACCACCTCGGGGCGGGCCAGCATTTCGCGGGTCAGCTTCACGGTGTCGGCCACCTTGTAGGCGTCGTCCACCACGGCCTGGCGGATGGTGGCGCCGTGCACCCCGCCCTGGGCGTTCACCCAGTCGAAGTAGATCTTGCCGCCCAGCACCATCTGCGCGCCGGTGCTGGCCAGCACGCCCGACAGCGGGGCCACCTGCCCCACCACGATTTCAGCGGCGTGCAGCGCGGGCGCGGTTGCCCCGCCCCCCAGAGCCAGAGCCAGTGCGGCCACCCAGCGGCGGCTCCATGTCTTGATTGGGTTCATAGCGATTCATCCCCGGTGGGTGTGATGGGCCTGCCGCCGCGCCGTGCGGGCAGCGGCGGCAGGGGTGCGTCGACAGTGGTGCGTCGTTTGGCAAGGCCTCTCAATCAGGGACGGCGATCACGCCCGCCGTGATGGCGATGGCGTTGGCGGCTGCCGGTGTGGTGGCCAGCGGGGGCACATTGGCGGCCGTGATGGCCGGGGCGCTGCCCGGCGTGCCGCCGCGCGGCACGGTGCGCACCACCTGGCTGGCTGGCAGCGCCTTGCCGGTGGCAAGGTGGTCGTACACGGCATCGAGCGCGTGGTTCAGGTACACGTGCAGCGGCACATAGCGGCTGTCATAGCCGGGCAGCACGGCGGGCAGGCCGATGAAGCTGTCGAAGTGCTGTGCGTTGGCCACCTCCACATAGCTGAGCTTGCTGGCACTGCCCTCCACCTTCTTGTTGAGCGCGGCGTAGGGGCGCGAGGTGTGGCTCACCGGCAGCAGCGCGTCGGCGCGGCCATGCACGATGATGGCGGGCTTGCCGCGCAGGTTGCCGTTGCGGCGGGTTTCATCCACACCGGCCTGCAGCTTCTTGGCGGCGGCGTCGGTGCCGGTGACCAGGTTGCGCAGGCACTGGGCGCCGGTCAAGTTCCAGTCGGCGATACCGGCGTCCGACACTGACTGAAAATCTCGCATAGCACCGAACTTGCTGAGGTTATTGACCAAATTGATGCCCCCCGAAGGCGGAACGCCATTGCCTGTGGCGAACATGGTGGAAAGCGCCGCTGGCGCGAGCGGGGTGACCGAACCCACGGGCAGAGCCAACGCAGCCGTCACCCTCGTGGCGGCGTAGCTGAAACCGCAGAGGTTGTCCTTCACGCTGGCGCGCGAGAGCCCGTTGGCAAAGGTCACGGCCACGGCGGGCGACACTTCAAACGCGGCCATCGAGGCATGCAGGTCACTCGACTCGGGGTCCCAGCCGTAGTCGCGCAGCTTTTGCAGCGCCTCTTCGGCCTGCGTGGCCGTGGTGCTGGCCGTGAGCAGACCTGCCGCCTTGAGTGACGCGCAGCGGTTGGAAGCAGTGAACGCAAACCCCGCAGCAAACGCCGCTGCAAAGGGGCTGGTGCTGACCGAAGGAGCGAGCGACGCGCAGGCCTGGTAGAGGTTGGCGTAGGTGGTGAAGTCCACCAGCGTCTTGCCGGTGACGGCCACTTCGGCACCGCCCCTGCGCACCGTGACGCCGGGGTTGGCGGGCATCTCGATGGCGGGCTCGGACACGGCCACGCCGCTGATGAGGCCCTGTGTGTCCAACTCTGCAGCCGCGATGGCGGCGCCGCCACCGTTGGAGATGCTCGATGCGATGACGATGGTGTTGGCCGGGGTCAGCGTCTTGAGGCGCTGGCCCGCTGCGTCGGTGGCGCCATAGCGCTGGTTGAGCACGTAATAGCCAAACTCCACCGCCTGCAACGTGGTGGTGCCCCAGTCCTTTTCAGAGTTCTGGCCCGAGTGGGCGTGCTTGAACGCAAAGCGGTCATGCGTGGCGGCGTTGAAGGCCGCCAGCTCGGTGGCCGTGAGGCCCGCGTTGAAGGCGGCGGCCTTGCCTGCCGCAGCGGCCGTGGTGCGTGTGCCGTCGATCAGCGGCACGGTGTCGTTCATCAGGTCATGCGGCGCGCCGCCCGTGCCCTTGTCGGAGTACGCGACGGCGCAGCCCTTCTTGAGCCCCCATTCGCCGGTGGAGATGCCGCCATACACCCCGCGCGAGCCCGAAGCCGTGGCCGTGATCATGCAGGGCTTCTTGGGGTCGAAGCTGGCAGGCACCTGCACCATGAGGGTGACGTTCTTGCGGCCCGTGCCGTCGTCGGCAAAGGCGATGTATTCGGTGCCCGCAATCTTGCCTTCGCCGGTGGTGACCTTGCCCTGCGCATCCACGTTGGGGCCATAGAGCAGGCCGTAGCCGCCTGCAGCGGTCATGTCGAGCATGGCGCGGTAGTTGGTGTGGATGGCCGTGCGGCGCAGCTCGGCCGCCGTGGGCTTGAGCGGGTCGGCATAGGCCGGTGCCACGGCGGCCGCCAGGCCCGTGGCGCCCAGGCCTGCGGTGAGCAGGTCGTTGCTGGTGCCGTCGTAGCTGGCCTCGCTGATGGTGCCGAGATAGGCGGGCGGGGTGTTGACGGCGGCGCTGTCGCCGCTGCCGCCGCCGCAGGCGGCCAGTGCCGCCAGCGCCGCACCGGTCAACGCGGCGGGAACGAACAGGCGCAAACGCGGATGGCTATCGATGCTTTTCGTCATGGGCTTGTCTCCGGGAGTTTTTCTTGGCGTCTTGTTGCACAGCAGCGCACTCACACGCCCAGGCCTCGCCGGTCGCCCGGCGCGGCCGGGGCCTTCACCCCGCCTTGCGCGCCGCTGCCGCGCGCAGGCGCCCCACCACACCCGTGGGGAAGTAATACACCGACAGAACAAACAGCACGCCCAGCCACAGCAGCCAGCGGTCGGGCGACAGCAGGGCCGACAGCCAGGGCAGGCCCGAGGCCGCCGCGTCGCTGCCCAGCCGCAGCAGATCCTGCAGATAGCTTTGCGCCACCAGGAACAGCACAGCACCGATGGCCGAGCCGTAGATGGTGCCCATGCCGCCGATCACCACGATGAGCAGGCAGTCCATCATGATTTCGAAGCTGAGCGAGGTGTCTGGCCCGTTGTAGCGCAGCCAGAGCGCCAGCATGGCGCCCGCCATGGTGGCGAACAGCGCCGACAGCACGCTGGACGTGGTGCGGTACACCACCACGCGGTAGCCGATGGCCTCGGCACGGAACTCGTTCTCGCGGATGGCCTGCAGCACGCGGCCAAAGGGCGAATTCACGATGCGCAGCAGCGCCAGCACCAGCACCACGGCCGTGACAAACAGCAGGTAGTAGCACAGCAAGCGCCCGTCGAGCGTGACGCCCAAAAAGGGCTCGTCAAACGGCTCGAAGCTGGGCGAGAGCACATAGGGCACCTTGAAGGTGAGCCCGTCTTCACCGCCCGTGATGTCCGACAGCTGCGAGGCCAGCGTCTGGAACGCCGCCGCCACGGCCAGCGTGATCATGGCGAAGAAGATGGCGCGCACCCGCAGCGAGAACAGCCCCACCGCCAGCGACAGCACCAGCGACAGCAGCAGCGCGCCGCCGATGCCCACGCCCAGCGCCGACCAGGTGGGCCCCATGCGCGTGGTCGCCACCGCAATGCCGTAGGCGCCGATGCCAAAGAACATGGTGTGCGCAAAGCTCACGATGCCGGTGTAGCCCAAGAGCAGGTCGAAGCTGGCGACCAGCACCACAAAGATGAGCACCTTGGCCGCCACGGACAGCGCCTTGACACCCGGGAAAAGGAACGGCGCGAACGCCAGGCCCAGCAGGATGGCCACGAGGATGACCGCCAGCACCTTGCTGCGCGGGTAGTCGCCGGAGAGAAGTCGGTTCAGCATGTTGTAGAGCTCCTCATCAGCGGTTGGCGACCGGGTAGACACCTTGCGGGCGCCACAGCAGGATCGCGACCATGAGGGCGATGTTGGAGAACAGCGCCACCTTGGGCGCAAGGAAGCCGGTGTAGTTGGCCATCAGCCCCACCAGCAGCGCACCGATGAGCGCACCGCCCGTGCTGCCCAGGCCGCCGATGATGATGACGATGAAGATCAGCACGTTGACCTGTGCACCCATCTGCGGGATCACGTTCTGCTGGTACAGGCCCCACATCACGCCGCCCAGGCCCGCCAGTGCCGAGCCCACCACGAACACGCCCACGAACAGGCGGCGGATGCGGTAGCCCAGGCTCTCGACCATCTCGCGGTCCTGCACGCCGGCACGGATCAGCAGGCCCACCTTGGTGCGCGACAACGTCCAGGCCAGCACGCCAAACACCAAGAGGCCCACGGCCACCGCCACCAGGCGGTATTTCTCAATGGCGGCATCGCCCACCAGCAGCGAGCCGCGCATGCCCTCGGGCAGCGGCAGCGGAATTTGCGCCGGGCCCCAGATGACCTTGATGAGTTCTTCACCAATGATCATGCCGCCCATGGTGATCAGGATCTGCTTCAGGTGCTGGCCGTACACCGGCCGCACGATGAAGCGCTCGAACGCCAGGCCCACCGCCCCCGCCACGGCCATGGCCACCACCATGGCAGGCAGCACGGCCAGCAGGTTGCGCCACAGCTCGGCGCTTTCGGTGTAGTCGCCCATGGCGCCCAGCACGCTGGTGGCCACGAAGGCGCCCAGCGCAATGAACACGCCATGGCCGAAGTTCAGCACGTCCATCAGGCCGAACACCAGCGTGAGGCCCGAGGCGATGATGAAGATGATCATGCCCATGGCCAGGCCCGCCACCGTCAGCGTGAGCCAAGTGCTGGGCGAGCCGATGAAGGGCAGCACCAGCAGTGCAAGTGCCGGCACCAGGGCCACAGGCTTCCAGTCGAAATCACGCATGGCGGTCATGCTGCAGCCCCTTGCACTACAAATTTGATAGCTGTCAGCGCTTTACCAGTAAGCGCTGGAGCGTTAAAACACTTGAAAAATTCTGCACCGCTCATAGCGCCAACCCCAGCAGCGACTGCTGCAATGCCTCGTCTGCGGCCAGTGCGGCCATGCTGCCCGCATGCACCACCCGGCCGTTGTCCATCACGGCCACGGTGTCGCCCAGGCGCTTGGCGAAGTTGATGTTCTGCTCGACGAGCAGGATGGTCACACCGCTCTTCTTGAGCTGGTCGAACGCATCGATCATGTTGTTGATGATGGCGGGGGCCAGGCCCTTGCTGGGCTCGTCCACGATGAGCAGGTCGCGCGGCTCGACGATGGCGCGGCTCACGGCCAGCATCTGCTTTTGCCCGCCGCTGAGCTTGCCCGCCGGGTGGTTCCAGAACTTCTCCACGGCGGGGAACAGCTTGAAGATCCATTGCAGGCGCGCGTCGTCCATCTGCGCCGCGTTGCGGGCCCGGCGCGCGGCCAGCAGCATGTTTTCTTTCACCGTCAGGTCGGCAAAGATGCCCATGTTCTCGGGCACGTAGGCGATGTTCAGGCCCGCGATGGCGGGCGTGTTCATCGCGGTGATGTCCTTGCCACCGAAGTGGATGGTGCCCTGCGACGCGTGCCACAGGCCCATGATGGTGCGCAGCGTGGTCGTCTTGCCCGCGCCGTTGCGGCCCAGCAGCATGGTGAGCTGGCCCCGGGGCACCGCCAAGTCAACGCCATGCAGGATGTGGTACGCGCCGATGTGCGTGTGCACGCCCTGGAGTTCGAGCAGGTTCTCTGCGGCGGTGGTGCTCATGCGGCCTCCTTCGCGGCGTCGCTGGAGACGCCCAGGTAGGCCTCCTGCACCACGGGCGATGCGATCACCTCGGCCGGTGGTCCGTCGGCCACCAGCGTGCCGTTGGTCAGCACGATGATGCGGTCGGCCAGCTCGCGCACCACGTCCATCTTGTGTTCCACCAGCAGGATGATCTTGCTCTTGTCCTTCTTCAGCTCGCGGATCAGGTTCAGAATGACGGGCGCCTCGTCATGGCTCATGCCGGCCGTGGGCTCGTCGAACATGTAGACCTGCGGCTCCAGCGCCATCAAGAGCGCCACTTCGAGCTTGCGCTGGTCGCCATGCGGCAGGCTGGCCACGGGCGCGTCGGCCCGGTCGGTCATGGCCACGGCCTGCAGGATCACGCGGGCGCGCTGCGTGAGCGCGCCGTGGTCGCTCCACACGCTCCACAGATTGAGCCCGCGGCGGTGCTTGCCCTCGTGCGTGGCCTGCACCGCCAGGCGCACGTTTTCCAGCACGCTGAGGTTGGGAAACAGGTTGGTGAGCTGGAACGCCCGCCCCAGGCCGGCGTGCGTGCGGGCCGACACCGACAGGCCCGTCAGATCGCGCCCGCCCAGCGTGACGCTGCCCGCGCTGGCCTTGAGCTGGCCCGAGATCAGGTTGAAGTAGGTGGTCTTGCCCGCGCCGTTGGGGCCCACGATAGCGGTCAGCGTGCCGGGCTCGAAAGAGCAGGTCACGGCATTGACTGCCACATGGCCGCCAAAGCGGATGGTCAAGTCCTTGGTGGCCAAGGTGCTCATGGGTGGTGGGTCACTTTCATGGTCGGGTCATGGGTGAGACAGCGGTGGCGCACCGCAGGACTGCGGTGCGCCACGCGCAGGTCAGGGGCAGGTTCCGATGACGTAGTAGTTGGGGCCGGTCCGCTTCAGTGTGGTGTTCACATAGATGTTCCAGAGCCCCATGTACTGGTTGGACCCCAGCGCATAGGCGTAGCCATAGGCGGCATAGGCGCGGCCGGCCATGGTGTGGGCGTAGTTCGACGCGGTGGTGCAGGTGCTGGGCTCGGCGGCCAGCGTGGTGCCCGACACCGACGCCGAGGCCGCCCCCTCCGCGCCATTGCTGTCGGCCGCGCGCACCGTCCAGCTGTAGGTCGTCGATGCAGCCAGCGAGCCATCGGTGTAGCTGGTGCCGTTGACCGGCAGCGCATTGGTCTTGTTGCCGTTGCGATAGACGTTGTAGCTGGCAGCACCCGCCACAGCCGACCAGCCAATGGTCATGCTGCTGGCCGTGGCGCCCGAGGTGTTCACGCCCGTGGGGGCAGGCAGCGCAGCGGGCGGGTTGCCGCCACCGCCGCCGCCAGATCCTGCGCCCGAAGCGATCCGGTCCACCATGGACTTGATGGCGACCATCTGCGTGCCAGCCTTGCGGGCGAAATTGCTGCCGTACCAGCCCACCCAGTCCCAGCAGGCGTTGGGGTTGGGCAGCGAGCCGCTGGCCGTGGTGCTGCGGCTGGTGTTGTCGATCTTGGTCTGCGGGAACAGCACGATGATGTTGTTCGTGTCGGCCCAGCGGCTGTAGCCGGTGTTCTTCACGAACTTGTCGCCGATCTTGTCGGTGCTTTGCTGGCAGCCGTGCAGGGCCACGTGCAGCTTGCACTGGGTGCCGCTGGCGCAGCTGGCGGGCACATACAGCCAGGCGTTGGTGGCCATGCCGGGGTTGCTGGCGGTGTAGGCGCTCTGGTCGAACTCGATGTAGTTGCCGGCGGCCGGGGCGTTGTTGCGCGCGTTCAGCGTGCCGTAGAAGTGCGTGAGCGCGGCCTTGGCGCCGTCGTAGCCGCAGTTGCTGATGTAGGGCGATGCCGCACTGGTGCAGGCGTTGTTGCCGGTGCTGTCGAAATCGGTAGGAAAGACATGCGCCGTGCTGGCGCGCTGCACGTAGGAGATGTTGCCCGCAGGCACGCCGTTGTTCAGGTACTGCGTCTGCAGCGCGGTGGTCTGGTTGGGGCCGACCGTGGTGTCGCTGGTGCCTGTGAAGATGTAGATCTTCTGGTTGGCCAGGTTGGACTTGTTGTCGATGGTGCCTGCGCTGCTGAAGCTGTTGATGCTGTTCTGCATCGTGGTCTGCTGGCTGGCGCTGATGCTGGCGTTGTACATGCACGCCGTGTAGTTGTTGTGGCCCGCGCACATGTAAGGCCCCGCCGCGAAGATGCCCACGCCCATGAAGGTGGACGAGAACGCCACGCCCAGCTGGTTGGCCATGAAGCCGCCCGAAGACAGCCCCGAGACGCTGATCTTGCTGGTGTCGATGTTGTACTGGGGCAGCGCGGGCGCCGCCAGGGCAATGCCCGATGCCAGGGCCGTGGCAGCGGCCGCGATGAATACCCGTGAAAGCCGAGGGAACGTCATGTGTCTTGTCTCCGTGATTATTTGGAAAAGCACTCGCCATGCCCCCGTGTGCCCGGGGGTTCCTTCGTCGTCAGATATCGCTTGGAAAAAAAGGGGCGGCCGCCCCCGCGGGATGAACCCCGGGCCCCCGCTGGGTGCAGGGGCCGGGCCACGCAAACCGGTGCCGGGTGTCGTCGTCGTGTCTGCGTCGGGTGGCTGCTCAGGCCGCTGGGGCCTGGCAGGTACACGGCAAACGGCTTATCGCTGGTTGCGAATCGGCACGTTCATTTCTTCAGGCTTGATCTCGCGCACCAGCTCGGGCACGCCCCAGGCAAAGGCCGGGTCCACCTTGATCTTGAAGTGGTACATGCTCTGCATGGCCTGGTGGTCTTCCTTGCGGAAGGTCATCTTGCCCTTGGGGGTGTCAAAGCTCATGCCCTCCATGGTCTTGATGAGCTTGTTGGTGTTGGTGTCGCCGTTCGTCGCCTTCAGCGCCGTGACCAGCGCCATGGCCGAGCTGAAGCCGCCGGCCGTGAAGAAGTCTGGCGGGGTCTTGTATTCCTTGTAGTGCGCGGCCACCAGGGCTTCGTTCACCGGGTTCTTGGGAATGCCGAAGTAGTAGTAGGTCGCGCCTTCCATGCCGGGGAAGTTCTTGTAGGCAGCCATGGCCGGCAGGATGTTGCCGCCGGTGGCGATCTCGATGCCGTAGCGCTTGAGGTCCAGGTCAGCGATCTTGAACGGGTTGCCCGCGCCAGCCCAGATGATGAAGATGACCTTGCGGCCGGGCACGTCCTTGAGCTTGTCGATCAGGCGCTGGGCACCGGCGGTGAAGTCGGTGGTGGTGGTGGGCAGGTATTCCTCGTGCACCAGCTTGGCGTTCTTCAGCGCGTCCTTGAAGGCCTTCACGCCATCGCGGCCGAAGGCGTAGTCCTGGGCCAGCGTGGCCACCGTGACGCCCGCCTTGTCGATGGCCACAGCGTTGCTGATCGCGTCCTGGCTGCTGTTGCGGCCGGTGCGGAAAATGTACTTGTTCCACTTGTCGCCCGTGATGGCGTCGGCCACGGCGGGCTCCACCAGCAGGATCTTCTTGTATTCCTCGGCCACGGGCAGCAGGGCCAGCGCCACGCCGCTGGAGGTGGGGCCGACGGCGATGTCGGCCTTGTCGTCGGAATAGGCCGAGGCCAGCAGGCTCTTGCCCAGGTCGGGCTTGCCCTGGTCGTCCTTCTCGATCACGACAATCTTCTTGCCGCCCACCATCATCGTGCCGCCGGTGGCGTAGTCCAGGCCCATCATCAGGCCGGTCTGGGTCTGCTTGCCGTAGGCTTCGAGCGGGCCGGTCTTGCTGTAGACGTGGGCGATGCGGATTTCACCCGCAGCCAGCGCCGGGGCGCTGAATTGAACGGCCGTGACGGCGAGTGCGGCGAGGGCAACCAGATTGCGACGATGCATGGCGATGTCTCCTGTTGTGATGCAAGGTCGATTGCACAGTCCGTGCCAGCCGCCAAGTGCTTGATTTTCAAGAAACTTTTGCTCACACCTCGGACGCAATGCCCAATTTTCAGACAATCAAAATGTCTGAAAATTGGTCATATGCCTGAATTTTGCTCAGGGTTTTCCAGACGTCCGTAGAGCGTGGCGCGCGAAATGCCCAGCTGCCGCGCGGTGGCCAGCTTGTTGCCGCCATGGGCCTTCAGGGTGGCGGCGATGGCCCGGCGCTCCAGCTCGGCCACCTGCTCGGCCAGCGGGCGCAGGTAGCGGCTGTCGTCCTGCTTTTCAGGGTCGTCGCCGTCTGCGTGCATGGGCTCCTGCACGGCCGCAGGGGCGGCGGGCTCCACCCCCGCCTCGCGCAGGATGCGCTCGAGCTGAGCCGCGTCGATGGACTGGGAGTCGCTGCGCATCACGGCCTGCTCTAGCACATTGCGCAGCTCGCGGATATTGCCGCGCCAGGGCTGGCCGGCCAGCAGGGCCATGGCGTCGGGCAGCAGCTCGGGCGGGGCGGTGCTGTTGCGCAGCGCCAGGTCTTCGCCCAGCGACTCCACCAGCGCGGGGATGTCGCTGCGGCGTGCGCGCAGCGGGGGCACGCGCACGGGCAGCACGTGCAGGCGGTAGAACAGGTCTTCGCGGAACTTGCCCTCGCGCACCAGCGCCGCCAGGTCGCGCGAGGTGGCGGCCAGGATGCGCACGTCAAACGGCACCAGCTTGTTGCTGCCCAGGGGCTCGATCTCGCCCTCCTGCAGTGCGCGCAGCAGCTTGGCTTGCAGGCTCTGCGGCATGTCGCCGATTTCGTCGAGGAACAGCGTGCCGCCATCGGCCAGCTTGAACTTGCCATCGCGCCCGCGCCGGTCGGCGCCCGTGTAGGCGCCCGGGGCGACGCCGAAGAACTCGGCTTCGAGCAGGGTGTCGGGCACGGCGGCGATGTTGACGCTGACGAAGGGGCCGCTGGCGCGGCTGGAGGCCGCATGGATCGCGTGGGCCAGCAGCTCCTTGCCGGTGCCGGTTTCGCCCAGCAGCAGCACGGGGCTTTGCGACTGCGCCGCGCGGCGGGCCTGGCGCTTGACCTCGGCCGCTGCGGTGCTGGACCCGACAAAGCTGGCAAAGGTGTATTTGGCGCGCCGCTCGCCGTCGCCACCGGCGGCCGCCAGCGAGCGGTTGCGCTGGCGGGCCAACTCGCGCCGCGCGTCGTCCAGGTCGCGCTGCAGCAGCGCAAACTTGCTGATCAGCGGCTGCAGCGTGGTCTCGGGGTGGTCGAACAGCACGATGCCGATGGCACCGATCACACCGCCTGCATCGTCGCGCAGCGGGATGCGGCTGACGACGAAGGTGCCGGCCTTGTTGGTGAGCAGGTCGATCAGCACGGGCTGGCCGGTGTCCAGCACGCGGCGCATCTGCGTGTTGGGAATGACCTCTTCCACCATGCGCCCCACGAACTGGTCGACCGACGAAAAGCCCAGGTCGGGCAGAAAGCGCTGGTAGCCCTCGTTGACCCACACGATGCGCCCGCTGCGGTCCACCAGAAACATGCCCTGGCTGACGCTGGAGAACAGCTGGAACATGGAGCGCGCCGCCAGTTCCAGAATGCCCTGGGCATCGAGCGGCAGAGCGGGGGCGTCATCGGTGGTCAAGGGCATGCGCGGATGGTAGCGCGCGCCGCGCAGCGCCCGAATGCGGGCGGTTGCGGGCGATTGCGCGTATGCCGCGCAACCTCGACAGCTACACTATTTATAGCTGCAAATCCTTATACAGCAAGCGCTAAGGCCTGTTTTTACTCAAAATCATCACACCTTCGGGCACCTCAGACACCTCGGGCACCTCGTCCGCCGGGCCGCCGTGCTGCGGGCCGGGCATGCGCAGCACCGGCATGGGACGCAGGGCCGCCAACGGCTGATCGACCAGGATGCAGGTCTTGCCGGTGCGGCGGCAGTGGTCCTGCACACGCCAGTAGTCGTCGTGGCTGATGCAGCCGGTCTGGCAGATCACGAGGTCTGCGGCGGCCAGGCTGGCGTCCAGGTCATGGGCGCTGTGAGCCAGGGCATGGAATTCGAGCGGCGCGGCCCACGCGACAGGCATGGCGGGCATGGCAGGCGCGGCGGACGCAGGGGCATCGGCCAGTGCGGACGGCCGTGACAGGGCGGGCTGAGAAGGCTGTTGCGGCTGCTGCGGTTGTGCCCGCGCCTGCGCGCTTTCCCCGACGTGCGACGGCATCTGCTGCGCCGCGAGACGCCAGCGCAGGCACTCGCGCGACAGCGTGGTGATGCGCTCAGCCAGGGTGCGGATATGCCCCGCCATCGCCTTGCGGCGTGGCAGACCGGGGCTGGCCGCCTGGGCCTGTGCGAGCGCCTCGCGTGCCATGGCCAGTTCCGTGCCGCGCACCACCAGCGCGCCGCGCAGGCGCACCAGCTCGCTGCGCAAGGTGTCGATCTCGGCAGCCTGGGCCGCCATGGCATCGCTGCAGCGCTGCTGGGCCTCGCCCAGCTGACGGCTCAGCACCATGAACTCCTGCAAAAGTGAAGACATGCGCCATCCATGCAAATAAGAACGATTCGCATTTTATGGTACGATTCGCGCCCTGAGGTTCCCCGGTTCGGCCCCATCCGCGCAAAGTTCTACCGCCCTGCTGCCAGGACTTGCCGGATGCGCAAACGCTCATTCGAGCGTGTCGCACCGCGGGACAAGTCCGTTGTCAAGCCACCGTGGTGGGGAGGGCACCAGCAGCCATGTGGCTCTGGTGTGAGGCTTGCAGGAAGGGGGTGGGCAGTGCCCGGCCCCCTTTTTTTGGACGCAGAAAAGGCCGCATTCGCGGCCTTCTCGGTTTTTGCAACGCGGCAGCCCCCTCGCCTGCCTGCCAGTCTTTTGGCCCTACCCCGCCGCCATGCGCCGGGCCGCCCAGCGGCGCGGCAGGCGCGGCACGATCAGCACGGCCAGCACGATGATGATCAGCGTGAGCGAGCCGGGGCGTTCGAGGAAGATGGTCCACTTGCCCTCGCCGATGGCCACGGCGTTGCGCATCTGCGCCTCGGCCAGCGGGCCCAGGATCATGCCCACCACCACCGGCGCCGCCGGAAAGTCAAAGCGCCGCATCACCACACCCAGCAGGCCGATGGCATACAGCAGCACCAGGTCGAACGCGCTTTGGCGCATGCCGTACACACCCAGCGTGGCAAACACGAGGATGCCCGCATACAGGTACGACTTGGGAATCTTGAGCAGCTTGACCCACAGGCCGATCAGCGGCAGGTTCAGGATCAGCAGCATCACGTTGCCGATGTACATGGACGCGATCAGCGCCCACACCAGGGCCGCGTTTTTGTCGAACAGCTGTGGCCCGGGCTGGATGCCATAGTTCTGGAAAGCCCCCAGCAGGATGGCCGTGGTATTGGATGTGGGAATGCCCAGCGTGAGCAGCGGAATCAGCGTGGCCGTGATGGCGGCGTTGTTGGCCGCCTCGGGGCCGGCCACTCCCTGAATGGCGCCAGTGGTACCGAATTCCTCCTTGTTCTTGGCCAGCTTCTTCTCCGCCGCGTAGCTCAGGAACGTCGGGATCTCGCTGCCGCCCGCAGGCACGGTGCCGAACGGGAAGCCGATGGCGGTGGCGCGCAGCCAGGCAGGCCAGGAGCGCTTCCACTCCTGCTTGGTCATGTGCACGCTGGTGAGCTTGTTCTGCGTCTCCACCGTGCGGCCTTCGTACATCACGTTGTACAGCGCCTCGCCCACGGCAAACAGGCCCACGGCGATCAGCACCACCTCGATGCCATCCATCAGCTCGGGCACGCCGCCGGTGTAGCGTGCCTGGCCCGTGATCTGGTCGATGCCGATGAGCCCCATGGCCAGCCCCACGAACAGCGCCACCATGCCGCGCAGCGTGCTCTTGCCGAGCACGGCGCTCACGGTGGTGAACGCCAGCACCATCAGCATGAAATATTCGGGTGGCCCCAGGCGGACGGCGTATTCCGCCACGATGGGCGCGAAGAAGGTGACCAGTACCGTGGCAATGGTGCCCGCCACGAAAGACCCGATGGCAGCGGTCGCCAACGCCGCCCCGGCACGTCCGTTCTTGGCCATCTTGTTGCCTTCCATCGCCGTCACCATCGACCCGGCCTCGCCGGGTGTGTTGAGCAGGATGGACGTGGTGGAGCCGCCATACATGGCGCCGTAGTAGATGCCGGCAAAGAAGATCATCGACGCTGTCGCTTCGACCTTGACGGTGATCGGCAGCAGCATGGCGACAGCCACCGCCGGGCCAATGCCAGGCAGCACGCCCACGGCGGTGCCGATGACGCAGCCCACAAAGGCCCACAGCAAATTGACCGGCGTTGCCGCCGTGAGAAAGCCCTGTAGCAGGAGATTCCAGGTATCCATGGTGTGCAGCAGGCTTTACAGCCACCCTGTGTTGGTCAGGCCGGGCAGGTTGATGGCCAGCAATTGCGTAAACATCCAGTACACCGGCGCGGCCACTGCCACGCCGATCAGCAGGTCCTTGATCCAGGCCTGCGGGCGCAGGTCCAGCCGGTCTTCCGAACTCTTGAAACCCCGCACTGCCAGCACAAAGCAGAGCGCGCAGCTCAGGATGAAGCCGAGCGTGGTGATGAGCAGCGCGTTCGAGAGCAAACCGGCCGATACCCAGGCAAAGCCCTTCCAGTGCGCGCGCTCATCGCCGGAGCCATCCTCCAGCTCGCGGAACCCGCCCGTGCGCGCCTGCACCACGCACAGGATGCCGCACAGCAGCATCACGCCGCTGACCACCCAGGGCAGGAAGTTGGGGCCCACGCCGCCGTAGCCGGCCTCGGCGCTGATGGAACTGGCGCCCACGGCCAGGCCAATGGACAGCAGCACCAGCGCGGCGCCCAGCGCCGTCTGCAGCGGTATGGAGCGGGACGAATGCCCGCCGGACGATGTCGAATGTTCTGTCATGCTTGTATTCTTTCGACGAGATGCCGAGGGGCCTGCCGTCGGCAAACTCGGCGCCCGTCGGCAGTGCCGTGGAGCGCCTGCGCGCAAAGGAGAGCAGCTGCGCCGGCGCGCAGATGCCGGCGAGCGCGACGGCAGCGCAAGGGCTGCGACGCGCCCGCACCTGCGGTCAGATCATTCCGGACTTGACCATGGTGGCGCGCAGGCTTGCGAATTCCGCGTCCACGAAATTGGCGAACTCGTCTCCCGCCATCCAGGCAGGCGTCCAGCCGTTCTTTTCCATGGCCTCTTGCCAAGCCTTGTGCTTGAACGTCTTGGCCAGCGCGTCGATCAGCGCCTTGCGCTGCTCGGGGGTGATGCCGGGCGCGCCATACACGCCGCGCCAGTTGCCGATCTCCACGTTGATGCCCTGCTCCTTGAGCGTGGGCACGTTCACGCCCTTCAGGCGCTGCGCCGCCGTCACGCCCACAGGCCGCATCTTGCCGGCGGCGATGTATTCGGCGAACTCGCTGTAGCCGCTGCCGCCGATGCTGACATTACCACCCAGGATGGCCGCGGTGGCCTCACCGCCCCCACGGAAGGCCACGTAGTTGATCTTGGCCGGGTCCACACCCACTTCGCGCGCAATCATGGCGGCGGCGATGTGCTCGGTGGAGCCGCGCGAGCCGCCGCCCCACTTCACGCTGCCGGGGTCCTTCTTGAGCTGCTCGATCACGTCCTTCATGGTCTTGAAAGGCGAACTGGCGGGCAGCACGAACACGTTGTACTCGCTGGTCAGGCGGGCCAGCGGCGTGACCTTGTCGAGGCCCACCGGCGGCTTGCCGGTGATGATGCCGCCCAGCATCACGGCGCCCATCACCATCATGGCATTCGGGTCGCCCTTGCTGGCGTTCACGAACTGCGCCAGGCCGATGGCTCCGGCCGCGCCGCCCTTGTTGTCGTAAGCCACGGACGACGCCGCACCCGCGTCCTGCATGGCCTTGCCCAGCGCGCGGCCGGTGGAGTCCCAGCCACCGCCTGGGTTGGCGGGAATCATCATCTTGATGGCGGCTGCGCTCTGCGCAGACACGGGCAGCACGCCCGCTGCCGCCAGGGCGGCCATGGATTTGAGGAAGGTATCGCGGCGCATGGTGTCTCCTTGTGAGGTTTGCGAACGAACGGATGATGCGCGCGCTGCCTGTCAAACGGCTGTCCGCAAGCTCAGGGAAAACACTAGTCCACGCATCCCGTGGCCTGATGCCGGGCGTACGTGCTTGCGTGGCTACCGCATGGATGCACCAAGTGCGCGCTGGCGGCAACGTGCAGGAGTGATATGTTCCCGCGCATGCAATTGCTTCTTGTCGAGGACGACCCCACCATGCAGGCCACGCTGCACCGTGCGCTGACGCGCCGGGGCATGGATGTGACGGCCGTGGGCGATGGGCGCGCTGCGCTGCAGCACTGGGCCGCGCGCCAGCCCGATGCCGTGGTGCTGGACCTCACCCTGCCGGGCCTGGACGGCCTGCAGGTGCTGCAGCAGGCGCGCACGCGCGGGCTGCGCACGCCGGTGCTGATCCTCACCGCGCGCGGCACGGTGGGCGACCGCGTGATGGGCCTGAACGCCGGAGCGGATGACTATCTGCCCAAGCCCTTCGACCTGGACGAGCTGGAGGCCCGGCTGCGCGCGCTGGTGCGGCGCAGCGCCGACCCGGCCACGCCCGCGGCGCTGGCGTCGTCCAGCACCGTGCAGATCGGCGCGATTCGCTACGACAAGGACAGCGGTGCCTTGTATTTGAACGGCGACGTCATGGAATTGACACCGCGCGAGCTGGCGCTGATGCACGCCCTGCTCGCCCAGCCCGGCCATGCCGTGGCCAAGGAGCGCCTGTATGAGCTGGTCTTCCCGGGCCAGCTGGATGTGCAGTACGAGGCGATCGAGGTTGTGGTGTACCGCCTTCGCAAGAAGCTGGCAGGCACGGGCCTGACGCTGATGACGCTGCGCGGCCTGGGCTATCTGCTGCGCGCCGACACCTGATGTCCGCATGACGCTGTTCAAATTTCTCACGCCAGGGGCGCATTCGCTGCGGCGGCGGCTGCTGCTCGGCATCCTCGTGCCGGTCACCCTGTTCGTGGGTTTCAACACCTTCAGCCTGTACCGCCAGACGCTGGACTCGCTGAACACCGCCTACGACCGGACCTTGCTGGCCTCGGCCAAGAGCATCGGAGAGCAGCTGGACGTGGTCGGCTATGACGATGCGGCCGAGCTGCGCGCCTCGGTGCCCTATTCCGCCCTGGAGGCCTTCGAGGCGGACAACCAGAGCCAGATGTTCTACCGGGTGTCGACACTCAGTGGTGACGTGGTGTCGGGCTTTGCAGACCTTCCCGTGTGGCGCGGGGAGATTCCAAACCGCCCGCCCTATGCAGCGCTGGTGGACTTCTATGACGACCGCTTTCGCGAGCGCGACGTGCGCGTGGCCGTCCTGCTGCAGCCCGTGGCCAGCCACAATGGCCGCACCATGGCCGTGATCCAGGTGGCAGAGACCCTGGAGGTGCGCGAGACGCTGGCCCTGCAGATCCTGCGCAGCACGCTGCTGCGCCAGGCGCTGCTGATCGCGTTGATCGCGTTCACCGTGGTGCTGGTGGTGCAGCGCGCCACCAACCCCGTGCGCCAGCTCAGCCGCGACCTGCAGGCACGCCGGGAGGGCGACCTGAGCCCCCTCTCCGCCCCCTCGGCCCCGCGCGAATTGCAGCCCCTGATCGACGCTACCAACGAAGTCATGCAGCGGCTGCGCCATTTGCTGCGGCACCAGAAGCGCTTCGTGCGCGATGCCTCGCACCAGCTGCGCACGCCACTGGCGGTGCTCAAGACCCAGGTGCAGTCCGCATTGCGCGGCGACGTGGAACCCGGCCAGGCGCTGCACGAGATCAGCGACACCGTGGTGCGGGCCACGCAACTGGCCAACCAGATGCTGGCGCTGGCCAAGGTGGAACAGCTGCGGCAGCAAAGCGAGCTACCCGTCACGCGGTTTGACGAGGTGTTGCGCGGCGTGGCGCTGGACCTGTCGCCGCTGGTGGCGCAGCGCGACCTGGACTTCGGCATCCACACGCAAGCCAGCGCCATCCAGGCCCACGAATGGATGCTGCGCGAACTGAGCCGCAACCTGCTGCACAACGCGATCCGCCATGCGCCAGCCGGCAGCGAGCTGTCGGTGGACCTGCGCACCGATGGCCGGCACGTGGCACTGACCATCCGCGACCACGGCCCGGGCATCGACGACGAGCTGGCGAGCCGGCTCTTCCAGCCTTTTTCAGCAGGCGACGTGCGCACCGGCAGCGGCCTGGGCCTGGCCATCTGCCAGGAAATCGTGTCGGCGCTGGGGGGCAGCATCGTTCTCAACAACCGCATTGAAGGCGGGCGGCTGACCGGTCTGGATGCGGTCGTCCGCCTGCCCGTGAAGCCACCTGCATCTGGCGCGCCAGACAACCCGCCCGGAGCACAATCACGGCCATGACACACCCCCTGGAGACCATGCGCCTCGACAAATGGCTGTGGTGCGCGCGCTTCTACAAAACCCGCAGCCTGGCGACCGAAGAAATCGGCAAAGGCCGCGTCACCGTGAACGGCCAGGCCGTGAAGGCCGCCAGAGACCTGCGCTGCGGCGACACCGTGGCCCTGCGCCAGGGCCCCATCGCCCGCACCGTGGTCGTCAAGGGCCTGAGCGGCGCTCGCGGGCCCGCCCCCGTGGCCCAGCAGCTGTACGAAGAAACCGCCGAAAGCATCGCCACCCGCGAAAGGGCCGCCGAACAGCGCCGCCTGGCCCCCGAGCCCGCCGCAACACTGCAAGAAGGCCGCCCCACCAAACGCAACCGCCGAGAGATCGACCGCATCAGCGCGCGCACGCGCGAGCGCAGTGCACCAAAGGATTGGGGAGACCGCTGGAGTGCTTCCATCGATGAGTGACCTGGTGGGGGCACTGGAAGTGCATGGACATGGGAGCGGCCAAGCGCAGGTGAGATGCGCGAGCGCAGCCAGCCACCGATCTCGCCCCGGGTGAACGCTGTCAGCCTGCGCAGGTGACAGCATCGACGCGAGTCGTGCATTCAAGCCAATGCTTCTTGGTGCCTCGCCGACTCACCGCTGCAGAGCCCCAAAACAAAAAAGCCCCGACGAGCGGGGCTTTGTTGATTTGGCGGAAACGGAGGGATTCGAACCCTCGATGAGGCTCTACACCCCATACTCCCTTAGCAGGGGAGCACCTTCGGCCACTCGGTCACGTTTCCAATCCCGCTATTATGCCTCATTTCAGAGGGGGTTCCGGAGACGCGGCGGGCGCCACGGGCGACGTCCGCCGGCCCTGGATGTACGGGGACGCGGCTGCGCGGTCACCGCGATGGGGGTTCCGGGCCGCGCCAGTCCAGGGTCTGGCCCGAGCGCACCACGTGGCCGCGCCCGACCTTGATGTGGAGGCGGTGGCCGCGTGTGGTGCAGGCGCCCACCTGGCCCAGCAGTTCAGCCAGTTGGGCCGCTGATGGTGTGGTCTGGTGAGACTCTCGCAGCCAGTGGCGCAGTACGTTGGCCTGCCGCGCACGGCTCAGGCGCTGCAGGGCGCTGATGCGGGGCGGCACACCGACCGTTGCCGCATCTTCGCGGGCCAGCTCAGCCAGCAGCTCGGCCGCCTGCGCCGCGTTGGCGGCAGAACGGGCGAACGTGTCACGAAAGGCGGGGAACGCGGCCTCCAGGGCAGGCAGCAATTGCGCGCGGATGCGGTTGCGGGTGTAGCGCTCATCGGCGTTGGTGGGGTCTTCCACCCAGGCCTGGCCTTGGTGCTGCAGCCAGGCGCGGATGTCAGCTCCGCGCACCTGCAGCAGCGGTCTTTGCCACACCACGCCGCCCCGCTCCCACTGCGCCGGCATGGCCGCCAGCCCGGCCACTCCGGCGCCGCGCGACAAGGCCAGCAGCAGGGTTTCGACCTGGTCGTCGGCATGGTGGGCAATAGCTATTGTTTTTATAGCTAAAAATTCTTTACTGGAAAGCGCAAGGGCCTCAAAAGCCTTGTATCTTGCCTGGCGCGCAGCATCCTCCGGACTCTGGCCGGGACCGGGGCGGGCGTCCAGGCGGGCCACCCGCAGCGGCACGTTCAGGTGGTTGCACAGCGCGGCGCAGTGCTGCTCAAACCCATCGGCTGCAGCCTGCAGCCCGTGGTGCACGTGGATGGCCTGCACCTGCCCCGGCCAACGGCGCGCGCAGGCCAGAAGCAGCGCGGTGGAGTCGGCCCCGCCGCTCAACCCCACGGCCAGCGGCAACGCGGGCGCAAACGCGTGCATGGCGGCATCGAACGCCTGGGTCACGCTTTGGCCCCGCAGAATCGGCGTGAAAGCTGCCCCACCGAGGTGAACGGGCATGGCACGGGACGCGGGCAGACGGAAGCGGGCATGGCCGCCGATTATCGTGGCGGCCGGCAAGCCCCCGGCCAGGGCTACCACCCCGGCGCTGGCAGCCGCTGCGCGGCAGCAGCGCCATCGGTGGACAGCCGGAACGTGCCCACCACATCGGACAGCCGCACCGACTGGTCCTTGAGGCTTTGCGCCGCTGCGGCACTTTCCTCCACCAGGGCGGCGTTCTGCTGGGTCATCTGGTCGAGGTGTGCCACGGCCTGGCCGACTTCGTTGATGCTGGTGCTTTGCTCAGTGGTGGAGGCGGTGATCTCGGCCATGATGTCCGTCACGCGCTGCACCGACGTGACGATGTCGTTCATCGTGGTGCCCGCATCGTGCACCAGGCGCGACCCGTTTTCGACCTGCTCCACCGAGGTGTTGATCAGCGTCTTGATCTCACGCGCGGCTTCGGCGCTGCGCTGGGCAAGGCTGCGCACCTCGCCCGCCACCACCGCAAAGCCGCGGCCCTGCTCGCCCGCGCGGGC
>NZ_JBMIRS010000250.1:0-2112 GCF_049198005.1 Paracidovorax sp. MALMAid1276
ATAGCTGTCAGCGCTTGATGGATAAGCGCTTGAGCCTCATTTGACTCAAAATTTACGGCGACACGGGCTGCGCGGCCCGTTCCACCGTCCTGCGCAGTGCACCGCACTGTCCTGCGCAGCGCACTTCTGCGCGGCGCCAGAGCCCTTATCTTCGACAGGTGCGCCGCCCGATGGCTGGCGGCGCCAGAAAAGACAAGGAGCCCCTGATGTCGACACCCGCTACTGCCGCCGCTGTGCAGCCCATCGTGCAAGCCCAGGCCCTGGGCCCGCTGTGGCCCACGATGGACCCCTTCCTGTTCTGCGCCCACCACGACGACGCCTACCCCGCCGGCAATGGCGCCTTTGCCCCCGCCGTGCCCATCGACGACCGCCAGATCGGCAGCGACTTCAGCCGCAAGGACGGCTGGAGCATGTACCACGGCGACCCGGTGCCCGGCTTTCCGGGCCACCCGCACCGCGGCTTTGAAACCGTGACGCTGGTGCGCAAGGGCCTGATCGACCATTCCGACTCGCTGGGCGCGGCCGCGCGCTTTGGCGGCGGCGACGTGCAATGGGTGACGGCGGGCAAGGGCATCGTGCACTCCGAGATGTTTCCGCTGCTCAACGCCACCGAGCCCAATCCGCTGGAGCTGTTCCAGATCTGGCTGAACCTGCCCGCACGCCACAAGATGGTGGAGCCGCACTTCACCATGCTGTGGAACGAGCGCATTCCGCGCCGGGTGCACACCGACGCCGCAGGCCGCAAGACCACGGTGACGGTGGTGGCCGGTGCGCTGCCCGGCGCGGCCGCACCGCTGGCCCCGCCGCCCGAATCCTGGGCTGCACAGCCCGAGGGCGACGTGGCCATCTGGACCCTGCACCTGGAGCCCGGCGCCGACTGGACGCTGCCCGCTGCGCAGGGCGCGGGCACACGCCGCATGCTCTACTTCTTTGTGGGCGACCGCCTGCGCGTGGGTCCGCAGGAGGTGGGGCAGCACGCCGCGCTGGAGGTGGTGGCAGGCCAGGACTGGACGCTGGCCAACACCGGCACCACGGCCGTGGAATGCCTGGTGCTGCAAGGCCGCCCCATCGGCGAGCCGGTGGCGCAATATGGCCCGTTCGTGATGAACACGCAGGCCGAGATCATGCAGGCCATGAACGACTACCGCCGCACCCAGTTTGGCGGCTGGCCCTGGCCGCAGCAGGACCCGGTGCATGGCGCCGAGCCACGCCGGTTTGCACGCTACCCCGGCCAGGCCGAGGAAGAGCGGCCGGGCGAGGCGGCCGCCGCCCCTTAGCCTCGGAGTCTGCGCGGCAGAAGGAGCGTCGCCTGCAACGCACGGGGTTTTCGCGCGTTTCGCTTCGATGCCATCCACCGCGCGGGCTCCTGGCGGCGCAGGGGCTGTGCGGGTCGTGGACAATGGCCGGTCCCGATTCCACCCGCCTGCGCGGCAGAAGGCGTCCCTGCGTCTTCGGCCTCGCAGGCCCCGACCCCCCAACACCATGAACATCGCCAAAGACACCGCCGTCACCCTCACCTACAAGCTCACCACGCCCCAGGGCAAGCCCCTGGACTCCGGCACGCTGGCCTACCTGCACGGCGGCTACGACAACATCTTTCCCAAGGTCGAGGCCGCGCTGGAAGGCCAGGCTGCCGGCCACAGCACCACGCTGCAGCTGGCGGTGGAAGACGCCTTCGGCGCGCGCGATGAAAGCCTGGTGCGCACCATCCCCAAGAGCGAGTTCCCGCCCGGCGTGAAGGTGGGCGGCCAGCTGCAGGGCGTGGGCAACGACGGCCAGCCCGCCGTCTTCAACGTGGTCAAGATCAAGGGCCCCGAAGTGCACCTGGACGGCAACCACCCGTTGGCGGGCCAGGAACTGGTCTTCAGCTGCAAGGTGACGGGCGTGCGCGCGGCCAGCGCCGAAGAGATTGCGCACCGCCACGTGCATGGCGCGCACGGCCACCACCATTGAGCACAACGCCCTGAGCCGCTTTGCGGCGCCCCCGCCTGGAACGCGCCCGTGCCATGCGCTGCGCCATGGGCAATGGATTAGGGCAACGCTGAACAAGTCTCTCGCGCGCCGCGCATCCCTGTTTTGGGCGGTCTGCTGTGTTGCAAATGCTCGCCATAG
>NZ_JBMIRS010000252.1:0-2913 GCF_049198005.1 Paracidovorax sp. MALMAid1276
ATAGCTGTCAGCGCTTATCCAGAAAGCGCTGGAGGTACTTTTTGCTTGAATGGCACCAAGACCTGGATCAGCAACGGTGGCATCGCCGACTTCTACTGCGTATTCGCCAAGACCGACCCGACCGGCGGCACGCGCGGCATCAGTGCCTTCATCGTGGATGCGAACACGCCGGGCCTGGATGCCTCGCGCCACATCCACGTGATGGCGCCGCACCCGCTGGCCACGCTGCAGTTCACCGATTGCACCGTGCCTGCGACGGCGCTGCTGGGCGAAGCCAACGGTGGCTTCAAGCTGGCGATGCGCACGCTGGACATCTTCCGCGCATCCGTCGCCGCCGCCGCTTTGGGCATGGCGCGCCGCGCGCTGGCCGAGGCGGTGCACCACGCGCGCCAGCGCCGCATGTTCGGCCAGACGCTCGCCGACTTCCAGCTCACCCAGGCCAAGATCGGCGAGATGGCTGCGCTGGTGGACAGCGCCGCACTGCTGACCTACCGCGCGGCCTGGCTGCGCGACACGGGCCAAGCGCGCGTCACTGCAGAAGCAGCGATGGCCAAGATGACCGCCACCGAAAACGCCCAGCGCGTGATCGACATGGCGCTGCAGCTGCACGGCGGGCGCGGTGTGGAGGTGGGCAGCAAGGTCGAAAGCCTGTACCGCGACATCCGCTCGCTGCGCATCTACGAAGGTGCCACCGAGGTACAGCAACTCATCATCGGCAAGGCCGTCTTGCAGGAGTGATCTGATGAACATGCGCTCTCCTTCCGCCCAGCCCGACCACTTTGTGCACGACCGCCTGCCGCCGCAGGAGGCCTGGCCCACGCTGCGCTACGAACGGCCCGAGCTGCAGATCGCCCCCCAGGCCAACCTGGTCCAAGCCCTGTTCGACCAGGCCGAGCGCGCGGGCCACGGCGACCGCCCCCTGCTGCGAGGCCCGCACCGCACCTATACCTACCGCGATGCGCGCGACGAGGCCGCACGCATCGCCGAGGTGCTGACCCAGGACCACGGCCTCGTGCCCGGCAATCGCGTGCTGCTGCGCGGGGGCAACACGGTGGAGATGGCGCTGGCGTGGCTGGGCACCGTCTACGCAGGCCTGGTGGCAGTGGCCACCATGCCGCTGCTGCGCGCGGGCGAGCTGGCCAGCATCATCGAGCGCGCCCAGCCCGCGCTGGCGCTGTGCGACGGCCGCCTGCTGGCCGAGCTGCAGTCCGCGCAAACGCAGCAACCGATCCTGGCGAGCATCGTGCCCTTCCATACCGCGCCCGATGCGGCCGACCTGATCCAGCGCGCGCAGGCCAAGCCGGGCACCACGCCGCCCTGCCCCACGTCGGCCGACGACATCGCGCTGATGGCCTTCACCTCCGGCACCACGGGCGCTCCCAAGGCGGCCGTGCACACCCACCGCGACGTGCTCGCGGCCTGCGAGGCCTGGCCGCGCCACGTGCTCCAGGCCACGCCCGACGACATCGTGGCCGGGTCACCTCCGCTGGCATTCACCTTCGGCCTGGGCGGTCTTCTGGTGTTCCCGATGTGGGCGGGCGCGAGCGTTTACTTTCCGGACCAGCCCTACACGCCCGAGACCATGGTGGTGCTGATGCGTGACGCGGGCGTCACCATCTGCTACACCGCGCCCACGTTCTACCGGCAGATGGCGCCGTTCGCGCGGAAGATCGGCCTGCCGCAGCTGCGCATCAGCGTGAGCGCGGGCGAGGGCCTGCCCGACGCCACCCGCCAGCTGTGGAAGGACGCCACCGGCATCGACATGACGGACGGCATCGGCGCCACCGAGATGTTCCACATCTTCGTGTCGTCCGCAGGCGGCGAGACGCGCCCCGGCGCCATCGGCAAGGTGGTGCCCGGCTACACCGCCCGGGTGGTGGACGACGAGGGCCGCGAGGTGCCGCACGGCACCGTGGGCAAACTCGCGGTGATCGGCCCCACGGGCTGCAAATACCTCGACGACCCGCGCCAGGCCAAGTACGTGAAGGACGGCTGGAACTACCCCGGCGACGCCTTCACGCAGGACGCCGACGGCTACTTCTTCTACCAGGCGCGCGACGACGACATGATCATCACCGCGGGCTACAACGTGGGTGGCCCCGAGGTGGAAGACGCCCTGCTGCGCCACCCCGCCGTGGCCGAATGCGGCGTGATCGGCGTGCCCGACGACGAGCGCGGCATGGTGGTCAAGGCCATCTGCGTGCTCAAACCCGGCCACACCGGCGATGCCGCCATGGTCAAGGCGCTGCAGGACCATGTGAAGGCCACCATCGCCCCCTTCAAATACCCCCGCGTAGTGGAGTTCGTGACCGCCCTGCCCCGCACCGAAACCGGCAAGCTGCAACGCTTCAAGCTCCGCCAGGGCGCGGCGGCGCCCTCTGCCGCTCTGCCCACAAAAAACACGCCATGACGATTGAACACACCCTTTTGCAGCCCGAGGGCTGGGTCGCCCCCAAAGGCTATGCCAACGGTGTTGCCGCGCGCGGCACCATGGTCTTCACCGGCGGCCAGATCGGCTGGAACGCGCAGCAGCAGTTCGAGAGCGATGACTTCATCGACCAGACGAAACAGACGCTGATCAACGTGCGCGCGGTGCTGGAAGCCGGCGGCGCCCGGCCGGAGCACCTGGTGCGGCTGACCTGGTACGTGGTGGACCGCAAGGAATACAACGCGCGGCTGAAAGAGCTGGGCGCGGTCTACCGCGAGGTGCTGGGCAAAAACTTCCCGGCGATGGCGTGCGTGCAGGTGGCGGGGTTGATGGAGGAGCGGGCGAAGGTGGAGATCGAGGCGACGGCGGTGGTGCCGGACGGGGTGTGATTGCGGGCTGAGCCTGTCGAAGCCGGGGCGCCTCTCCACCCGTTCGGGCTGAGCTTGTCGAAGCCGGGGCGCCTCTCCACCCGTTCGGGCTGAGCC